>NZ_NIZW01000007.1:300000-382819 GCF_002727185.1 Rhodopirellula bahusiensis | reverse complement strand
GAGTTTCCCGACCAGAATTCAAAGCTGAAAAACGATAAAATTCAACCAAGTGTTTCACAAGACGAACGAGACTTGTGGGTAAAGACAAGGGCGTATGGGTCGGCGAAAGAGCCAAACGCAATTCGCCTGAGCCATCGAACAGCACCGGAAACTCAACTCGGTAATCGGCGCTGTGCTTTTTCGCGTCCGAGCGTGTCACCGAAGGATCGGAAATCACGCCGACCAACTCGATGCCTTGCTCACCGAATTCCGATGCGTAGTCGTTGAGCAACGGAAGATAACCGTTGCTGATCGGACAATGCGTGGACAAGAAGACGACCGCGACGGCCTTGGTATCGCCGGACTGTCCCAATCGAATCAACCGACCATCCAGGTCGAGACCTTTTAACACGCCGGTGTGCGAAGAGTCGTTGGCAAATCCTTGATTAGAAGCGAATGGCAACAGCATGCAGACCAAAAGCATGCAAACAGCGTTCGCAAATATCAAACCAGTGCGTCGACCACGATACGAACCGATCGCGGTCCCTTGGATTTGATCGGGAACCATGCACCCACTTCCTGTTGGCGGCAACGGGGCACGCCGAATGGCATGCAAGACAAGGCCGGGTAGTGTACAGGACTGTCGCGCGCCAATGGGAAAGTTCGTTCCGTCAAACGACTTTGCGAATGTTTCGGCAACGTATGACGCTGCAGTAGAGCGGACGAGGCAGAACCAACGAGACGTGGCGGCTAACTCAGGATACCGTCGACCACATGGGCTTCTTCGACGCCGGTCAGTTTGAAATCCAAGCCTTGGAACTTGTACGTGAAGCGGTTGTGGTCGATCCCGAGCATGTGCAACATCGTTGCGTGGAAATCACGGACGTGGACAGGATTCTTCACCGCGTTGTAGCCGAACTCATCCGTCGCACCGTAACTGGTTCCACCCTTGATTCCGCCACCGGCCAAGCAAATCGAGAAGCCCTTGATGTGGTGGTCGCGTCCATCACCTTGGGCCATCGGTGTCCGGCCAAATTCACCACCCCACACGATCAGGGTGTCGTCCAGCATGCCTCGCTGCTTCAAGTCTTGAATAAGAGCCGCGGAGCCTTGGTCGACGATTGACCCGGTCTTTTCAGTGCCACGCTTTACACCGCCGTGATGATCCCAGCCGCGATGGTACAGCTGGATGAAACGCACACCGCGTTCAGCCAAACGACGCGCCATCAAGCAGTTGCTGCCGAAGGACCCATCGCCAGGTTTGCAGCCATACATTTTTACGATGTGGTCGGGTTCATCGGACATATCGGTTAACTCAGGAACCGACGTTTGCATTCGGAAAGCCATTTCATACGCGCTGATGCGTGTTGCGATTTCCGGGTCATGCAGTGATTCGTTGCGATGCATGTTGATCCGAGCGACCGCATCGACAATATCACGCTGTTGCGAATGATTGACTCCCGCAGGACGGCCCACGTAATGGACTGGATTTCCGGACGCGTGCATTTGAACCCCTTGCACGCGACTGGGCAGAAATCCTGAATGCCATTGTCGGGAGCTGATCGGTTGACTTTGGCCGCCTCCTTCGCTGGTCAAGACGATGAAACCAGGCAGGTCCTGTGTCTCGGCGCCCAGTCCGTACAAAACCCAAGACCCCATCGACGGTCGACCACTGATTGCCGTGCCCGTGTTGAAAAAGGTGTGGGCCGGATCATGGTTGATCTGCTCGGTGTGCATGGATTTCACCACACACAAGTCATCCGCCATCTTGGACAGATGCGGCAACACGGATGAAATCTCCAGACCGCTCTTGCCATGTTTTGCAAACGCGTGCTGGGGACCCATGACTCGTAGGGCCTTGTTCTGCAACTGCGCAATCGGCTGGCCCTTGGTCAGCGACTCTGGCATCGGCTGACCGTCGAGTCGAGCCAGTTCAGGCTTGTGATCAAACGTTTCCAAATGACTGGGGCCACCCGCCATGCAGAGATGGATGACGCGTTTGATTCGAGGTGGGTGGTGAATGCCTTCGGATGCCAGCGACGTGCTTTCATTCAGCATCGACGCCAGCGCGACCGATCCAACGCCGGCACGTTTCAAGAACGTTCGCCGGGCGAGATGGTCATCGGTCATAGCTGGAAGAATTGCCATGGTGAATCAATACCGGTTGATGGTTTCGTGAAGGTTGAGGATGACTCGAGCGACGCTCGTCCAGGATGCCCATTCGACCGGATCCAACTCAGCCGTCGAACTCTGTTCCCCGGCGGAAACCAAAGCCTTGGCCAAGTCGGGTTCTTGAACGTAATGTCGGAGGTGTTCTGTTTGGATTGTGCGAAGCTCTTCCGCAATGACCGCATCGATCGGCCTCGAAACCGCGGTTCGATATGCCCACTCGATGCGTTCATCGACCGTGGTGCCGCCCTCACGCATGATTCGACTGGCGAACATCGTTGCCGCTTCGATGAACGTTGGGTCATTCAGTAGTGTGAGGGCCTGCAACGGGGTGTTGGATTGTGCTCGGATCGCGGTGCATTCTTCGCGGCTGGGTG
The DNA here is from genome assembly GCF_002727185.1 of Rhodopirellula bahusiensis. NCBI lineage: Bacteria > Pseudomonadati > Planctomycetota > Planctomycetia > Pirellulales > Pirellulaceae > Rhodopirellula > Rhodopirellula bahusiensis. Next base: position 380,294 of record NZ_NIZW01000007.1, on the reverse strand, counting down.
CGTCGAAGGCTTTCAACATCGGATGCAGGAAAGTCCGTTGCCAATGCGTGTAGACACCGCGTCGATATTGGTTGTCGCCTTGATCCGGAACGTAATTTCGTCTGGGAAAGTTCAGCTGATCGTAGTAACCCTCGGGCTGATACGGCTTCACGCTCGGCCCACCGATTTCCTCGACCAGCAAACCGCTGATCATCAACGCCGTGTCGCGGACCATTTCAGCACTGACTCGGAACCGCCCTTGCCGCGCGAACAATTCGTTAAACGGATCGAGTTCCTCCAATTCCGGCGATGCGTTGGAGGTTTGACGATACGTGGCGCTCATCGCGATTTGTTTTAGAAGATGCTGAACGTCCCAACCGGATTCGATGAATTCCACGGCCAAGTGATCCAGCAATTCAGGGTGACTTGGAAAGGTGCCTTGTCCACCCAGGTCATCGACGCTGGAGCAGATCCCTCGTCCAAACATCAAGTACCAAAGACGGTTCACCATCGTCCGAGCTGTCAGAACGTTTTCGCTGTCACAGAGCCAGTTGGCGAGGTCGAGACGGGTGGCGCGTCGTTCGCCGATTTGAAGTTCGCCCAAGAATTCGGGGATGGCTGGCTGAACGATTTCCCCCGACTCATCCATCCAATTTCCGCGGTCAAGGATTCGGATCTCACGCGGTGCAACGGCTCGTGAGATGACCATGGTCGGGATGGATTTTTCAAACTCAGAGACCTGTGCTCGAGCCAGCTTCAACGTTTCTGCTTGCTCCGTGATCAGCGGGTCATGCTCAACGAAGCAGTCACGCAGTTGCTTGATCTGATCTTTTGTTCTCGCCTCCACATCAACCAGCAAAGCAGCCCGGATTTCGCTGGGGAAACCGTCTGTTTCAATCCAGCCCGCCTGGTCCCAATGGACGATGCCATCGAACTGGGTGAACGCCATTCCATGAATGGTCTTGCCAGGTGCGAATCCGACGTCAGCGGCCGCCACACTCATGCGGATCCATTTTCCAGCTTCGGGCAAATCTCCCATGCGTTTGTGTCCGTGCCAGCTTTGAGGCTTGGCACCAAACCCGACCTTGTCGTCTCCCCAAAATGCCCGGTGGTCCCAACCGCTTGGATCATCTGGGCCGCCGTGCCACTGCAACATGATTGTTTTTGGCGGCGACTGAGGATCAAGGTAGACCCACGCAAACAACTCCGTGTTCGCTTTGACTTCGATTGGTTCCTTCGCGTCAGTGAACAGGTGCTGGATGACTCCATTGCCGGTCTGACGCCGCGAAGTTTCTCCGCTGTGCACCGGATGTTGATCGGCGGTCACATGATTCCATTCGCCCGACTTTGTTCCACCTGCTGACAATTGGTCATCGACCCAGGTGTGTTCTTCAGCTTGGAATTTGGATTGTTTGATCGATTCAATCGCCCGTGCTTCCCATTCAGGCTGGGACGCCAATTGCTCTTGGGTAATCGATTCAAGACTGGCTTCGGCTTCCGTCACTTTTAGTCGCAAGGCATCGAGTTGTGCCTGCTGTTCTTCGTTGGGAACCGGGATCTGTGGAGGCCGTTCACGTTGTGAATACTTGCCCCTTTCTTCGATGTCAGCGAAGAACGCACCGAGAGAATAGAAATCCTTTGCGGTGTAAGGGTCATACTTGTGATCGTGACATTGAGCGCACCCAACCGTTGCTCCCATGAAAACCTGGGACACGTTTCGAACACGATCGGCAAAGTAGATCGAAAGGTACTCTTTGGGTTGCGCGCCACCCTCTTCCGTCGTTTGATTCAAACGGTTGTATCCCGAGGCTACCAATTGATCGATCGTGGGATTGGGAAGCAGGTCGCCGGCAAGTTGCTCACGAACGAACTGGTCGTACGGCATGTTGCTGTTGAACGCGTCGATCACGTAGTCACGATACGGTGAATGCGACACGTTCTGATCGCCGTGGTACCCCACCGTGTCGGCGTATCGCACCAAGTCCAGCCAATAAATCGCCATGCGTTCGCCAAAACGACTTGACGATAGCAGGCGGTCGATGAGTCGTTCATAGCTTTCGTTGCTGTGGTCCTTTTCGAACGCTTCCACTTCCTCGGGTGTCGGTGGAAGGCCAGTCAAATCAAGCGACAACCGACGAATCAATGTGGTCGGGTCCGCTTTCGGCGATGGGCTCACCGACGCGTCTTGCAGTCCGCGGGCCACAAACTGATCGATCCAGTTTTCTCCCCATGCCGTGTTCACTGGAGGCCGCGCCACATTGCTTGGCAAAGGGGTGTAGGCCCAGTGAGCTTCGTACGGTGCCCCCTCGTTGATCCAACGACGCACCAAGTCGATCTCGGCGTCGCTGAGAGGTTTGTGCAATTCCGATGGAGGCATGACGAGGTCGTCATCATCAGACGTGATCCGCAAAAACATCTCGCTCGATTCCGCGTCCCGGGGAACGATTGCGCCAAACTCCATTGCCGCTTCGCGAACGTCCAATCGCAACCCGGCTTCAACAGTGTTTGCATCGAGTCCGTGACAAGCAAAACAGCGGTCCGTCAGAATCGGTCGGATGTCTCGATTGAACGAGAGTGGACGATCGGTCGCTGAAACAGAGGTTTGAGCCTCATCGCTCGGTTCGGCCAAAACAACGTTTTCCACAATACCGAGCGCGAAAGCGATGGTTAGTAGCAGACCAAGGAGGGAACGCATTCAAGAAGTCCGAATGGTTTGGTGGGGAGGGAATCGGCTTGTCGGGGACACATCGCCGCAATCACGACGTTGCGATTCATGCAGTGTAAACGAAAGGACCAACAATCACTCGAGTGCTTCATTGGCGGCGAAGCTCGTGCCCCACGCTTTGGAAGTCCTAGCCATGGAATCGGCGTTTCCTATCGCTCCGCCTGCGTCCGAAATGCACCGGGTCGCTCTCAGCCATGCTTGCCGATTTCCCCCTCAGGCGGTGACAGATGCTAAGCACATGAGCGGGGGTCCTTGGGCTTGATCACGTAGCGGCGTCTCTCCGAGACGCTGTCATTTGCGAGTCTCAGAGAGACTCGCCTACGTGAGGTTCTATCCGATCATTCCTGCCGACCTGCTTAGTTGGCAAACGCGGCGGATTCGGGACCTTGATCACCGATCGAATGCCAGCCAAATGGTTGACTTCGCGTCAGACGGATGCCTTGGGACGTGTTCGATTTCATTCGTTACCTTAGCGGGCATGAAGATTCCCAAGTTCTTTCGTCGTTTCGGTCCCGGCCTGCTCGTCACGGCAGCTTTCATTGGGCCGGGGACCGTCACCAAAGCCACAACCGCGGGTGCCAACTTTGGCCACACGCTGTTGTGGGCGGTTGGTTTCTCCGTGATCGCGACGATCGTTTTTCAAGAAATGGCGTCGCGATTGGGGATCGTCACCGGACGTGGTTTGGGAGAGGCGATCCGTCCAACCATCCGTAACGCGTTCGCCCGGGGATTGGCCATTGTGCTGGTCGTCTCGGCAATCATCGTCGGAAACGCTGCCTACCAAGCGGGCAATATCGCCGGTGCCGCGGTGGGTATTTCAGCCGCAACGGGAATGCAGCATCAAGCTGTCGTGTCGATCGTGATCGGCTTGGCAGCCTGGGGCATCTTGATGATCGGACACTATCGATCGCTTCAGCGGATTTTGGTTGCGTTGGTGGTGACGATGAGCAGCGTGTTTTTGTTGACCGCGTTCAGTGTTCCGATCGATTGGCGATCGTTCGCGCTGGGATGGATCAAGCCGACCATTCCCGATGGCGGATTGAAAGAAGTCTTGGCGATCATCGGCACGACGGTTGTGCCCTACAACCTGTTTCTTCACGCCACCGCATCGGCCGAAAAATGGTCCGGCGAGAAGGAATCCGTCAGCGACGAAACCGTTCGCGACGCGATCCAGCAAAGCCGCGGCGACACGATTCTCAGTGTGGGCTTGGGCGGATTGGTGACCGCCGCCGTGATGGCCACGGCCGCCGCCGCTTTCTTCAGGAGTGACGCCGGATTCACGAACCTTGCCGACGCCGCGCGGCAGCTCGAACCTCTGCTTGGCAACCATGCGAGATGGCTGTTCGATGTGGGGCTGTTTGCCGCGGGATTGACCAGCACCATTACCGCTCCGCTGGCCGCCGCTTACGCCGCTGCCGGTTGTTTTGGCTGGCCCATCGATCTGAAAGACTGGCGGCTGCGAACGGTCTTCACCACAGTAATTGTGTTTGGCACTTCGTTCGCCGCCAGTGGTTCCAAGCCCACGGACATCATCACGTTTGCTCAAGTCGCCAACGGATTGCTGCTGCCTCTGCTCGCCATTTTCTTGCTCGCGGTCATGAACAATGCAGCGTTACTCGGCAAGCACCGCAATCACTGGATTGCCAACACGCTCGGCGTGCTAACGGTTGTCGTCGTCACTGTTCTTGGATTGCGTAGCCTCGTCAGTGTTTTCTTCTCGGGATGATCTTTCGCGATTCGAACGCTTCAACTCGCTCGCTTGAGCGTGCTGCTGTAGCTACGATGCAGAGACCCGCATCCCCACCCTCCGAGACAGAAAGCCAACTCCATGTGGCAGGTAGCCATTCGACGATTGCAAGCGTCACGAGTGCCGATGATGGTCGCACTTTTGTTGACGGCAACGCCCTTGTTTCAGACGGTTGAAGCGGGCGACCGCCCCAACATTCTCTGGCTTTCCGCAGAAGACATCAGTCCCCACATCGGTTGCTATGGTGATCCGCATGCCATCACGCCTCGCATCGATCAGCTCGCCAAGGAAGGCATTCGGTACTCCAACGCATTCACCACCGCCGGTGTTTGTGCCCCGTGTCGCAGCGGGATCATCACCGGGATGTACCAAACGACTCTTGGGACGCAGCACATGCGTTGCCAAGCGAAGCTTCCGAAGAGCATCCAGCCGTTCTCAGCGTATTTGCGTGAGGCGGGATACTTTTGCACCAACAACTCCAAGCAGGATTATCAATTCGCGACCCCGAAAGGGTCTTGGGACCAATCGTCCAACAAGGCTCACTGGCGGAATCGACCGGACCAGGACACGCCCTTTTTTGCTGTTTTCAACTTCACGGGCTGCCACGAATCTGGAATCGAGAATGATTCGAAATACAAGGCCGTCACCGAAGGCCTTTCCGAAAGTGAACGGCAGAACGCTGCCGAGCTCTCGACGTTCCCGCCGTATTATCCGGACACGCCAGCCGCTCGTGAAGACTGGAAGCGAAACTACGAGCTGATCACGGCGCTCGATCATTGGGTGGCCGGGTTGCTCGACCAACTCCATGCTGACGGATTGGACGAAGACACCATCGTGTTCTTCTGGTCCGACCATGGCGTTGGGCTCCCGCGAGCGAAGCGTTGGCTCTACGACTCCGGCACGCACATCCCGTTGGTCATTCGCATCCCGGCCAAGTTTCGATCCAACGACAAGGCCGCCGGGGTCGTCGATGACCGCTTGGTGAGTTCGATCGACTTTGGTCCCACCGTCTTGAATCTGGCGGGGCTGGATGTTCCAGAGCCCATGCAAGGCAAGCCGTTCTTGACCAGTCCCTTGAGCAAGCTGGAGTCCGTCGACCGAGACTACGTTTACGGTGCTCGCGATCGGATGGACGAACGTTATGACATCATTCGAATGGTGCGTGATCAGCGATACAAATACATCCGCAATTACGAACCGTTGAAGCCATACTTTCAATACATGAACACGCCCGAGAAAGGGCAAACGATGCGGTCGATTCGCGAGGCTGAACAGTCCGGAACGTTGCCACAAGCAGCCATGCCTTTCTTCCGCGGCACGAAACCCACCGAAGAACTTTACGACCTCGAGAATGACCCCCATGAGCTCCATAATCTCACGTCGTCTTCGGATCACACGGAGGTGCTCCATCGCATGCGTGCGGCGCACGAGCAGTGGGTCACCCGCACCAAGGACTTGGGGCTCATCCCAGAGCCGATTCTCGCCGAACGCGCCAATGAACTGGGAAGTCAGTACGCCGTCTTGCGGCAATCGGACGACAGCGAGCTCGCGAATCGTGTCGCCGCATCGGCTCTCGCCGCATCCGAAGGCCCCGGAGCTCTTCCTGAAATGCGAGCCGCACTCGACGACAGAGATTCTGCAGTGCGTTATTGGGGAGCGACGGGTATCGGCAACGTTTTCGCTAGCGGCGAGATCGACAAGCTGCCGTATTTGATGGATTTGCAAGAACGGCTTGCCGACGAATCCGCGACGGTACGAGTCGCAGCGGCGCGTGCGCTTTGTCATTCCGGCAATCCCGAAGCCACGGACAATGCGCTTTCAGTTCTGGCGGAGACATTGGCGGACGGAGCGCAGTGGGAACGACTGCAAGCCGCCATCGTGCTCGACGAGATCGATGAGAAAGCGTTGCCGGTCATCAATTCGATGCAAGAAGCACTCAAGCCAAAGCGAAAGTTATACGCCGATGGAAAGTACACCGTCCGCGTGATCAACCGCGCTCTCAACGAACTGAACGGCACCAACCACACTGTCAAATAGCGGGACCAAATAAAGGGCAGGGCGGGGCGGGGCGAAATCGCGTGTTCGTTCGTGCCTGTGCGGCCAGGGTTTGTTTCGTTTGTCTTGCTGAGTAGTGCGTTTCAAGATTGAAGGCTGATCTATGAATTCGATTGAAAATTGGATCGCTCTTCGTAAACGCAACCGAAACTGGTCCTGTTTCGCGATGTTGTTGTTTCCGTCATTGGCAACGCTGACTTACGCCGTTGTGCGACAATTCTATTGGCAGCCATCGAACCTCTATTGGTTCCTGCTGTACTTCACTTATTCACTGCACGGAATTTTTTATGGCGTGTTTACAACACAGCTTGTGATCTGGTGGCATTGGCGACCCAGGAGACCAGGGAGATGGCAGACCGCACTCTTGTTGTTGTTCGTTTACCTGCTGGGGATATACATCACCAGTATTTTTCGGGCGATGTCTGGTTCGATTGGTTTTGTCCCCGCCAGTCTAATTAGTTTGGGATACGGCTTGGCTGGTATCGCAACGCACTGGTTCGCTATCGTGGCAACTGGGGTGTTCAACACGGCTCACATCGTTGATCTAGCATCTCGCACCGGACAATCCACCGAGTCGAATTGTGATCGAGACGATAAGAATGTTGGGTCAGTGGAAGCATCCGAAACACAAGCCTCGGCAGGTTCACGGCGAGAGTCCTTCTCAATCGCAACATTGATGTTGGCGACATTGGTGTCCGCCTTGATCTTTGTTCTGCTGCGATGGACGCGTGAGGTTTACAGTGCCAGCGGTTTTGCTGGAGGCTATCCCGATTCGGATGTAGGACAAATTGCGGGGTTGTTGAGTTCAGCGATCGCGAACTCATTGTGCATGCTTGCTGCTGTGAACTGGTTCCGCAGGCGTGTTGTTTGGATTCCGCTCGTGCTGATCCTGGCTGGGCTGATTCTGTCGGTGGCAGGAAGGTTTGTGGGAATGATTTTCGATGGTGCACAGGCGACTTCGTTGGATGCCGGGGTTTTGTTCGCACTTGTCCTGGATGCCGCCGGCATGTTGTTGCTTCACGGATGGCTGCTACGGAAGTGGAGCCGAGCGGGCTACCGATTCGAGTGACAACAATTCGAGGGATTCCACCCTGGAAGCAAGATGGTGCCAGCCGTCAGCAGGAAACGATTTTGTGCCACGCGAGCAGTGGTATTACGACGAGAGACAACGCGTCTCCGCGGCGTGGTTCTTTGACCCCATCGGGGTCAGTTTTCCTGTTTTTGATCTCCGGGGGTGCGCTTCGCGACCCCCGTCTACCATCTTTCACCGCTCCGCGGTGGTTGTGTTGCGCCGGCCCCGTCCGGGGCGAACGTTCCTGCATGGCTCCGGAGGAGTCCGCGTTCTTAGCTCGGGGCGGAAGCCCCGAGAGGACAATCAACAACCATCCAGCCGCCCCGGATGGGGCCGTCGAAATGCCGCGGTCATAGGATCGCTAAAATCTCGGCTTTCTTGGTATCGAACTCGGACTGATCGATCAGCCCAGCATCCAGCATTGATTTCAGTTGAGACAAACGAGCCGTCAAATCCATATGTGGTGGTTGTGCCTCGGGAACCGCTGCTGAAACGTTTGTGTTGACGGTCACATTACTGGCTGCGTTTCGCTGTTCTTCCATCATCCGTTGGCGACGTTGCTCACGAACCTCTTCCTCACGTTGTTGACCAACTCGATACACCGAACGGGCTTGAGCCTTTGGCAAGTGATCCAGCGTTTCAACGTGCCCATTGATTCCGGTGACGGAAAGCGTTGCTCCGACAATCCCTTCTTTGATGTGAATGTTCCCGAGGTGCAACCAAGGCACATCGAGCATCTCCATTCGGCCGAGCGATTTCGCTCGAAAGATAATGACACGTCGATTGGTCAAAACGATCGCATCCGGCGACATCACTGATGGGAGGTGCTGAACTGCGATGTATTCGGGGATTTCAGATTCAACGCAAATATCGTGCACGCGTCCCAGTAACTTTCCCACCACCTTCGGCGGCTGACCGTCGCTGATAAATTTTGAAAGCCGTGAATCGGTCGACTGAACGATGGGGACATTCTGTACTTTGGCAAGCTCGCTGGGTGACTGAGCCTGATTGAAAACGGAGGGGGCAGCGGCCGCTGAGCTCGTTGCGATCGAAGTGGCTGGCCCGGGATCAATTTTGGCGATCGCCGCAAACAATCCTTTGATGCGGGAGGCGGGCACCCAGTTACCCGATTCACCGGCCCGAATCAGGGTTTCACCATGAATTTTCCCTTGGGACGCCAGGACCTTCAATTGTTTCGCAGTGGCTGGCCCGACAACCTTGCCTTCGTGTTGAACGTAGAAATCTTGGATCATGGTGCCACCTTTCAAACCGCCATTTGGACATGCTCATTTATAGCGTCGCCTGCCTCTGGCGGGTAGGCCCTGGCAGTCAAACTGGTGGGTTGGGTTTCGGCAGAATGACGCCATTCATCAGCAGGAAGCGATGCCGTGACACGCCAACTGTCCGATCACGACTAGGGGCAACACGGTTGCTTGGCAAGGCTTTTTAGCCCCCGTTGATAGGTTTGCGAGTTGGTCTTAGTTCGGGGCGCGGAGCGAACCTATGGATCGCTTTGTGTCGCGTGATCCACGACGGCCCCGTCCGGGGCGAACGTTCCTGCATGGCTCCGAAGGAGTCCGCGTTCTTAGCTCGGGGCGGAAGCCCCGAGAGGACAATCAACAACCATCCAGCCGCCCCCGATGGGGCCGTCGAAATGTATTTCAGATCACGTCGGTTGCGGTCTCGTTGCTCCCGCGAGACTTCCACCCAGGTATCCCATTGGCAAGTACGCTCCTACCAAGTCCAAGACGATGAACCAGAGTGGGCCGCCGAAGCTTGCGGCCATCGTGATTCCGCCCAGCAGAAAGAACACGCCAATGCCAAGTGCAAACTTCATCTTGTGGCTCGCAGCGATCTTGGCGGCAACGAATGCGCCGACGAGCGTGCCCAGTGCATGAGCCAGCCAAGGTGCGAAGAAGTTCGCTGGTTTGAGCAGTTTGAGGTTCTCGGCGAATTGGTCCATGTTCGACATGTCCACCCCGTCGGGGAGCGGAATCAGGATCGGACCGATGGTGACAATCGCCATGTTGAGCACGCTGCCGAGGAAGAGACCCGCGACGACTGCCAGGATGTTTCTCAGAATCGTGGACACTCTGCGGCTCCATGGATGCACTGGGCTGGGGCGATGTTCTGTCTCGGACGTTCGGCTGAATCCACGGTCACAATGTTCGGTGGCACGAACCCGCGATCTTGGATTCCTTGAGAGCTGAGAGCATGGATCTTTGAGAACCAGTGTAATGTCTCGACGGAATCCAGATGACATGATGGAGCGATTCATCAGCACGATTGTTCTCGAAGCGGAAACCCCGAGACGACAGTTTTCTGATCGCTAGACGCGATTGCCGAGTAAATTGACCAAAACTCAGGAAAAGTCCGGGTGAATTCTTTGTGCCGGGCGACAAAGAACCGGGCCGATTTCGTCGACGCAAATTCCTGAAAACTTTGATGCTCCCAAACATACGCATTTGCCTTGCAACGCTCCTGGCGACCACGCTGTCTTTTGCGATCGTGGAGCCGTCTGAAGCCCAGGATGGTTCCAAGACTCCTGGAAATATCCAGCGTTTGCGTTCGAATGTTTTCTTAGGGGAATGGCAGATACTCGGGCCAATTCCCATCGAGGCTGATGGTATCAAGGCGTTAGGCCAACAGTACTTTGAAGACGAGAGGCACTTTCGGGGAGGCAGCGTCCGCTTTCACGGTGACCGACTCTACACGTGGAAAAGTGTTGACAGCCGGATCGTCGATTTGCGAGGCGCACTCGCCTCTGGCATCGGAGGTGAGAACTGTGTTGGGTATGCATGGACACAGTTCATCAGTGACAAAGACCAATCATTGAGGATGGCAATCGCACACGACGACATGTGTGCGGTTTGGCTCAATGGAGACCTGGTAGGACGCAGCACCAATGCCAATTCATCCATGTTGGACGAAACGATCTTCGATGTGAATTTGAAGAAGGGTGTCAACTCTTTGCTTCTGAAAGTCACCAACGGATTGAAAGACTGGGACTTCGCTGTCCGTTTTTTGCCAACAAATGTGCTGTCTCCCTTGGTTCGCTTCAAAGGCATGCCAGACTTGTCGCCGCCACATTTTCCCGTCGTTGGAATTGAGTTTCTCGGCGAAGGAGGAGAGTTGCTGGACCGTCACTATTGCTCGGGGACTCGAATCGGTTGGGGCATGTCAGGGGCGCATTACCGCGTGTACGCTCATCCGCCATCGAAGCAACCAAGCACCGTTCGGTTTGTCGCCAAGCAAACCGGCTTCGCGGATTTTTCAGAGACTTACTCGTGGGATGATGTGGTCAGAGGAGCAGTCGAACTTCAATTCCATGCAGATCGTGCGGTTCGATTACTGGTGACCGATGTGCATGATGGAACTCCTATCCAGAACGCGCGCATCTGGGAACAGCGAAAGCAGGTGGATGCTGTCTTTGATTCCCATGGTGCTGTTTCGATCCCCGACTTTCAGCCAACGGTCATGGAGTGCTGGGTATCCGCGCCCGGGTATATGGCCAAACGCGTACTCTTGAATTGGCCTAGACGAAAGATTCACAAAGTCATGATGACACGCGGCGGATGTTCGGTGACGGGGCTTGTCACATCTGAAACGGGCATGCCAATCGCAAACGCAACCATTCAAACGGCAGGCACGTCGACATCGCAATTTCAGCCCGAGTTCCAAACGGACCAGAACGGCCGATTCGAGATGCACGGATTTCATCCTAATCGACCGGACTTCAGCGCAACGGTATCGGCTCGCGGCTTTCTACCACGCGAGGACTTTACGTTCTCCGTTTCAGAAGAGAAACCAATGGATGTGGTGTGGAAGCTCGCGGAAGGCGTGTTGATCTCTGGAAAAGTGACTCTACAGGACACAGGTGAACCCATTTCCGGTGTCGTGGTGGTCGGTGCCGATCCGCGAAACGAGAATCAAAGGATCACAGCAACAACCAACAAGGACGGTGTGTTTGATCTCGTCGCACGCACTCCTGGTATCGTGGCACTTGCGGTCTTGAGCGAGTATCACCCACCTGTAACGAAAACGATTCAAACTCAGCGTGGTTCGGAAAACAAAGTTGATCTGCAGCTCATCGCTGGAGTGGACTATCGCGGTATCGTCAAAGATTCGAACGGACGACCGTTGAGAAATGCCCGCGTCATGGTTGACCATGGGAACGGAAGGCGTGTGTTCATGCGAAATGTCCGTAGCAATCCCGACGGCGAATTTATCGTGCCGAACATGCCTGCAGGCGGTCTGAACGCGACGGTGTATTTGGAGGGTTACGTCCCGAACCGCTCCATCTCAATGACAGCGGACAAACCCACTCAGTTTGTGCTGATGGAAGAGAGCAAGTGAAGTTCGGCATGATCAACTCTATGAATCGTCTAATTCTCGCTCTTTCCGTCGTGTTTCTAACGATCAATAGTGCGGAAGCGCAGGAGGGCACGAACTCAGATGCTGCCGCAATGTCGCGAATTTTCGGCGAAGACATCGTGCGGCAAAACGGTCGAACCGCTGTTGCTACAGCTCGGGCAATGAGTGACGACCCGACGGCCGAATACGAGTACTTGGTGAATTGGGTCTTGCCACCTTACCGTCCAACACTTCTGCGCATCGACGGTTCCTTCGCTGCTACCGACCTGACATCCGAAAACGGTGTGCAGCGTCTGGGCGGTGAAGTCGAGTCACCAGCATTGGAGTTGATCCGCGTTGCGAAAAGAGCGAAACAACTGGATGACTTGTTTCGTCGTCTCAGTGAACTGCCCGATGCAGACGATACCCAGCAACGACGCAAAGTAGCTTTGCTGGCGTTGATCGAAATGGCACGGGGCCGGATGGATTCGGCAAACAAGTTGGGCGACAAACTGTATGAATTGGTCGCGAGAAGCAATGAACCGCTGACCGAGCGGTGGCCTGAATTGCTGTTCACCTACGTCTCACATCAAGTGCCAGCGTTAAAGGATGTCAGCGCGGATATCTTTGAAGTTCTGCTACCGATGCAGGACAGTGTTCCCATGTCCGCACTCGGTTTGCATCTGCAGGACATCCAGGCACGACTGGAATTCGGCGATTCGGAAAGACTCAGGCACTGGCACCCGTCTGCACGGGCCACTGCTAGCACTCAGGATGCCGGTCGCCCAAACACACGCTGGTTCGCCTCCGATGGAACGGTACGGTGTGTGACGTCACACGATGTCGACTATCTGCACTACCAAACCCCATTGGCGGGCAACTACGAAGTCGAAGCTGATGTATCGCTGATTCCCAACCAGAACGGCGTCATCTTTGTCGGCGGCCAGTGGCTATCGATCGCTGAAGGGGCGGGATTGATGCGGGGTGATTATCGCTCTGTGCATGGATACTCTCCATTCCAAAAGAAACCGCTACCTGTTCCAGATACCTACCTGCGATATCGAGCGGTTGTTCGAGGCGACCAAGTCACAACGTTTTGCAATGGCCGCGAAGTCGATCGACGTGAATTCGGATACGCACCTTGGCTGGCACTTCGCAACGATCCTGGCACGCGTGGGACCGTTCGGAATTTGCAAATCACGGGAAGACCAGTCGTTCCCGAGACGGTTTATCCGTTGCTCGAGGGGGCTCGCAGTTGGAAAGCTTACCAAGACGATGCCGATCAACGATGGGCAACGACCGACGACCACGCGAACGGATTCATTACCGGCAAGCGAATTGAAAATGTTGGGCACACGTCCGTGGAATGCTTGGCTCACTACCATCGTCCGATCCTCGAGGATGGCGTGATTGAGTACGAGTTTTTCTATCAATCCGGTGAGTACAGTGCTCACCCCGCGATTGAAAGACTCGTCTTTCGATTGGATGCAGATGGCGTGCGACCACATTGGGTTCACAATCCGTCGGTTGGAATGACATCAACTGCGACGGCTTCGAATCCCGATTCCATTCCGCTTCGTTTGAAGGAGAACGATTGGAACCGTGTTCGTTTGACCATTCAGGGCGATCAACTACAGATTGCGGTCAATGACGTTGACGCATTTCAGCACGGTCTCATTCAACACCAGCGCCGGTTGGGGCTCTATTACGTCGGGAGTGAATCGAAGCTCAAAGTTCGAAACATGACATGGACTGGCGATTGGCCAAAGAGTCTACCCGCTCCGCAACAGCAGGAACTCGCGAGCGATGTGCCGGAGTTCCTCGCTGGACTGGAAACGATGCAGGAGCACACGCGGATTGATTTCACAAAGCCAATCGATCGCACTCGTTTCGATACCCCGAGATCCAGAGCCCGATCCTACGCTTCGCCATCCGGGCTTCGAATCGAACCGGATGTCTTGCCCGGATTCAGTTCCTATTTCGTTGGCGACCGGCATCGCATATCCGGGGACTTTGACGCCACGTTGCGTTTTTCGAACTTGACGGGCTCAGCAGAAACCGGGCAGGCCGATTTCACGTTGCGGTTTCTTGACGAGCACGGCAATCGCTACAGTGCCGCACGTAGCTATCGTGCTGCTGGCGAGGAACTCGCCACGATGCGGTGGATGTATTTGGGAAAAACAAAAAAGGTTTTTGACTCAAGAAAGACAGGTGATGAATCGAGAGAAGGCAGGCTCCGACTCATCCGACGCGGTGACACAACGTATGCACTCATCGCGCACGGTGACTCCGACCGATTCCACCTCTTGGGTACCAGAGCCGTGCGTGACCCTGTCTCAACCATGGGACTTCGCATTGAGGCAAGCCGCATGAAGGCGGGAGAATTGTCCGTCGTGTTGGAAGAGTTGGTGATTCGCACCAGTCCACCAGGATCAAAAGATTTGGATCCTCGCGTGACCGCATTGGAACGTGTCACAAGAGAATTCAGGCATCGATCGATTGTGGATTCTTTTCAACCCACTACTCGCGAGTTCGCAGAGATGATTCATGCGAGTGTGACAGAAAGCGGAATCAAGATGATCGCGGATCATGATTCCGCATTGATCGGATACAGCAAGGCCTTGAGCGGAGACTTTGAGATCACCGTGGACATCGGAACTTTACAGCTGAGCGACGATAGCAAATTCACGATCGGACTGGACGTCGGTGACCAACCCAACAAGGCCGAATTGACTCTCCAGCCGAGGGACGACAACGGCTTTCGAATCACGGCGCAGATTCCAAATCGAAAGAACAAGGACAACAATTTCCAATCGAACAACATGGACATCGTCGACCTCGATGCGGTTCGAACGCTGCGTTTGGTGCGTCTTCAGCGGACGATCTTCTTTGTTTGCAAAGGCAAAACCAAGAGCAAAGTCCTCGGGTACGCGGACATCGGGACGGAGGACATCCGCCCTGGTTCCATCCAATTCACGCTTGCCTCTGAATCGCAAATGTCAAGCTTGGAACTGGAGAAGATCGAGATCCAGTCAGCGAATCCCTGACACAAAAAACGACTGGGAATCGGCGGGAGAAAAGGTATTGGGGCCGATGGCCACCGGGTCACCCATGCATCCGATTTGCACTGCGTTGTCCACGACGGACCCATTTTGGGTGAATGAGCCTGGCTGGCTCCGGAGAAGTCCGCGTCAATCGCTCGGGCTGGAACTCCCGAAGAGGCTCGTGGTGGGGTAGGGCGGGGCAGGGTGGTCTTGGCGCAGACGTGGCGGGTGACCAGACGTGTCACGGGGTGAGGCGATGATAGATGGGTTATCTTGCGCCCGCCGGGAAGAAAAGGAGCTCACACGTTATGTTGTCTGATTCATCGATGCCCGATCTGGGCGAACCAACTTTGCACTTCCCTCCTTTTGCCGCCGCACCCGTGCCCGCAGACTCGTCCGAACCAACCCAGAACGAATTGTTCGAAACCGATCCTCCTCCCTGGGAGCTGACGGTCGGCGAAGACGTTCAGCTTGCGTCGATCGTGTTCGCTCGATCGCCACACGGGCCCTACGATTACCGAATCCCGGACGATTTGCTGGATGTCCTCCGCCCGGGGATGCGTGTGGGCGTGCCGCTGGGGCATCGGAAAAAGCCCACTCCGGGTTGGTGTGTGTCGATCAAGACCGGCAACGCGGCACAGCAAAAACTTCGCGACGTGGCCGAAGTCATCGACGACGAACCGCTGTGCGATGCGGCCCTGGTTCGCTTGGTCATGTTTATCGCTCACTACTACCAAGTTCCGGCGGGCCAAGTCTTTGACACGTTGATTCCCGCCAGCGTTCGCGACAACGCGGGCACGCGGAAGACGACTTACTTTCGACCGGCACCGGGGCTGACCGAAGAACAAATTGCCAAGTTGCCATCCAAGCAACAGTCGGCGATGCGGTTTCTGATCGCTCAAGATCGACCGATGACCGCGGCAGAAATCGCGATCATGGCCGAGTGCACCGAGGACCCGATTCGGCGGTTGCGAAAGAAAGAGCTCTTGATCCCCGAAGTGCGACGAGAGCTCAGTCAAAACATCCGCATTCGGGCTCAGTCCAACGATGGCGAAGCCAGAAAAACGCATGAGCTGACGGCGCAACAAGAGAACGCGTTGTCTCGCATCAATTCAGCCGTCGACAGCGGACGCGGGCGGACGTTGTTGTTGCACGGCGTGACCGGCAGTGGCAAAACGGAGGTCTACATCCAGGCGATTGAACACGTCGTCAAGCAAGCGGGATCGGCGATCGTGTTGGTGCCCGAGATCAGCCTCACACCACAAACCCGTGGGCGATTCGAAGATCGTTTCCAGAACGTCGCGGTGTTGCACAGCCAAATGTCCGCGTCGGAACGTCACTTCCATTGGCAGCGGATTCGTCGAGGAGAAGTCCAAGTCGTTATCGGGCCTCGCAGTGCGGTGTTCGCACCGCTGCCGAACTTGGGGCTGATCGTGATCGACGAGGAACACGACACCTCGTTCAAGCAAGACAAGCAGCCACGCTATCACGCTCGCAAGGTGGCTCACGCCCGAGCGATGGCACTTGGCATTCCGTTGGTGCTGGGTTCCGCGACGCCGTCAATGGAAGCTTGGCATGCGACGCAAACCGGGCACGCGGAACTGGTCACGATGTCGGAGCGGGTCGGCAATCGTCCGATGCCCGATGTCCAACTGGTGGACTTGCGGGTCAAAGAGGAACGCGGCAAGGGCGGCGCGATCAGCCGACCCTTGCATGCTGCGGTGTTGGAGACGCTGAAGGAAAAAGGGCAAGCGATTCTGTTGCTCAACCGACGTGGTTACGCGACGACGATCCAGTGTCCCGCTTGCGGCACCGTGTGTGCGTGTCCCGATTGTGACATGCCGCTGACTCATCACCGTGACGGCGGCAAGGCGATGTGCCACTACTGCGATTACACGATCCCGACGCCGCCCTGGTGTCCGGCGTGTCGCTTCGATGGGATTCGCTACGGCGGTTTGGGCACGCAGAAATTGGAAATGGAAGCCAAGGCTCGGTTCCCCGATGCTCGCATTGCTCGGATGGACAGCGACACGATGAAGCGGGCTGGCAGCCACCAACGGGTGCTGTCGGAGTTTCGTGCCGGCGAGATCGATGTGTTGCTCGGCACGCAGATGATCGCGAAAGGGTTGGACTTTCCCAACGTGTTGTTGGTTGGCGTGATCAACGCGGACTCAGCGTTGCACTTCCCGGACTTCCGCGCCGCCGAACGAACGTTCCAATTGGTCACTCAGGTCGCTGGTCGAACGGGACGTGGCGATCGTGGCGGCCGAGTGATCGTGCAGACGTTCACGCCGGAGCACCCGGCGATTCAAGCCGCGGCGAGGCACGACTATTTGAAGTTCGTCGAAGACGAGATGGTGAACCGCAAGA
The DNA here is from genome assembly GCF_002727185.1 of Rhodopirellula bahusiensis. NCBI lineage: Bacteria > Pseudomonadati > Planctomycetota > Planctomycetia > Pirellulales > Pirellulaceae > Rhodopirellula > Rhodopirellula bahusiensis. Next base: position 362,949 of record NZ_NIZW01000007.1, on the reverse strand, counting down.
AGTTCAACTACCCACCGCTCGGCAGCGTGGCGCGGATCATCATTCGCGGCCCGCTGGAAGACAAAACCGAATCCGTCGCCGACGCGATTGTTGACCGCTTGGAAAAGGCTCGCGATCTGCTCAAGGCAGAGGTTCGGATCCTTGGGCCGGCACCTCCACCGATCGTCAAGATCAGCGGCAAGTATCGGTTTCACTTGTTGCTTCAGGCCACCGAAGCGGCGGTCGTCGGCGAAGTCATCCGTCGAGGTTTGGCCGACTTCAAAGTCGACCCCAAAGAGGAAATCGAATTCCTCGTTGACATCGATCCAGTCAACTTGATGTGAATGCGGCGTGTTGCAACAACGGAGAACAGTTTAGGCCGCTTGTTGCTCGAACGAACCGCCCATTGGTCGTTGCAGTCGTTTGATCATCGCAAGAGCACTACGAATCATCCGCCGGCGAATGGCGGACTTGTCAACGGATTTGACTAGCATCGCAAAGTGTTTGAAGGTGGACCAATTGGTGTATTCATCCTTCGATAGAATCCGTGGGTCTTCTCCGAACCAATAGATCGGGTAGTTGAACTCGGGTTCCGTGGTCGGTTCAGGAATGAAGCCAATGGTGGCAAGCCTTCGCTCATTCAATGGACTCGCCGAGAACGAAACCATTTCGAAGTCCGACTGATTGGGGGATTCTGCCAGAGAGGCCACTTGAGCGAAGGTGATCGAACTGAGTGATTTGGTGACTTGGTACCAAGGGCGGCGACATTGGTTGGTGAACTCGGTGACTGAATCAAGCAGCAAGTACTGGGATTGGTCCGCTAAGTCGCCCGCGGAGATGTCCAGCCAGCCCAGTTCGCCGTTGCGGAACGCTTGGAACGATTCGGTGGTCAGCGGCAATACGATGCTGGCCCCACAGATTGTTTCGTTGATGCGATCCAAGCGAATGCAGCCCGGGTTCTGACGCCACAATTCGATGTACCGTTGTTCGTAGCGAACGTACACTTGGTTGATCGCCTTGTCTCGCTGCAACGCTTCCTGCTGGCTTTGAGACGACCCCCATTTTTGAATGTGTACGCTGAAGTTTTCTCGCATCTGCCGAACGATCTCCGCCACTTCGGATTCGTTGCGACACATGCTGCCCTGGTCAATTGGGCGATTGTTTCGGAATCTGTCCACAATGGACCAGGGAAGATCCACAAACGCATCTTGACCGGTGCCAGGATCAATTCGGACCAACTGGTCTGATTCCACGCCCAACGCGGTCGCGATTCGCCGCATCGTCCCGCTGGAAACATTCTGACCCGATTCAGCAAACTGGACGGTCCGTGCCGAAACTCCCGCCCGCGTCGCAAGTTCCAACTGCGACAGCCCTAAACTTTGGCGAACTTGCTTCAGTTGAGCGTTGGCTTGAGCCATTCAAAAACCTGATTTCTTGTTGAATTCGAACCTGGCTAGCGCGACCTTTGCGCACGAGGCATTTTGCCGTCCATTACCGTGTCAGTTGCCAGTCGCTTCGTCCGAGACGAATCGTCAATTGAAAATGCGATTGCGGGGCAACGTCTCGCACGCGAGCGACTGGCCTTCGGATCTCCCCGCTGGCTTTGCCAACAGGGTTCCCACCGGTCGTTGCGTGGACCGCCAGTGTAGTTGCGCTGGCCGACGAATCGAAGCCTATCCAAACGCTCCAGTGCGTTCAACGCTCCGATTGATTTGCTGCCGAGTCCGGCTATCGGGTGGGTGAGGAATCTTGGAAGGATTCCGTCCTGGGTAAGAGCAGTTTCAACACACTCGGTGGAGATTGAAGTAACCTCCCTCCGGATTGCTTCGGTGAGTTCGAGCCGAACGGATTCTCGTCCACACAACATCAGATGTTTGGTCAACTGCTTCCAACTTGCTACCTGCTTCAAACAACGTGAATTGAATGTCGACATTGCCCGTCAAAGTCACTCTGCTGCTCGCAACCGTCTTTGTCTCGTTCCATTCGGCCCCGCAGGTGCAAGCACAGGATTCGGCCTCGCCGATTCGGTTGAGGGTGTTGAGCTACAACATCCATCACGGGGCAGGAAATGACGGCAAGATCGATCTGGATCGTTTGGCAAACGTCATTCGAAAGGTGGAACCTGATTTGGTAGCGGTCCAGGAAGTCGACCAAAACACCCGCCGGAACGGAATGGTCAATCAAGTCGAAACACTAGCGGCCAAGTCCGGTTTGTTTGGGGAATTCGCAAAGCAAATCGACTACGACGGCGGAGAGTATGGTCAAGCGATCCTTTCGAAATACCCGATCGAATCGCTCGAAGTGCACTGGTTGCCCGGAGATCCCATCCGGGAACGCCGGATCGTCGGAGTCGCTGAAATGCAGATTCACTCAACCCGATTGCGTTTCGCGACGACCCACTTGCACCACGTTCGTGCTGACCTGCGGGAAAAGCAGATCGATGAGCTCAATCGACTGTTTGCCAACGGTGACCAGCCGACTGTTATCGCGGGCGACTTCAACGCGAAGCCCGCTTCTGAGGCCATGCAATTGCTGCAAACAAAGTGGAAGGTCTCGACATCAGAATCGATGCATACCTTTCCCGCGAAATCACCCAACCGACAACTCGACTATGTTGCGATGTGTCCTGCCAGCTCGTGGCGGATCGTCTCAACCGAAGTGCTGGACGAACCGATTGCCTCGGATCACCGACCATTGTTGGTGGTCGTTGAATTGAAAACGAATGGCGGGCCAACCGGCGACTATACAGGTGAGCAGGACTGATTCGGGCGAAACTCATGAGCAGTTTCGGTCGGGAAATTGCGTCGTAACGCTGTTCCACCGCGATTTTGCTAGGATATCCGGAGTCGGTACGCCAGCCACTCCGAAGGGACGAATTCACCATGCCTGCTTTTCATATTCAGCGTTCCCAGACCATCGATGCTGATGTCAGTGATGTCTTCAATGCAGTCACAGATTATTCGACTTGGACTCGGTGGTCGCCCTGGTTGCAAGTGGATCCCGAAGCCGAAGTGACCGTCAGCGATCCACCAAACGCGAACGGTGCGACCTACCACTGGAAAGGTGAATTGGTTGGCGAGGGCTCGATGACACATCGTGAACTCCAGCCTCCGAAGAACTCGTCCTCCAACGCATCCATGTTGGCCGATTTGGCTTTTGTCAAACCGTTCAAGTCGGAATCCAAGGTCGAATTTGAAATTGAACCGGTCTCGACGGATGGTCGACCGGGTTCGAAAATCACCTGGCACATGCGAGGTAAGTTGCCTTGGTTCTTGTTCTGGATGCGATCGATGATGGAGACGTTCGTCGGCATGGACTACGAACGTGGGTTGCTAATGCTCAAGCAATTGGTGGAAACCGGCGAAGTGCTCTCAGAGCTTGAGATCAAAGGGGTGGTCAACGAACCCGATCGCTTGATCATCGGTCAACGCGGCGGATGCACGATGGACGACATCGGTTGTCATATGGCTGCGACGCTGGAACGAGTCAAACCGCATTACAACGCGGACGATGAACGCGTGCATGAATGGGCCAGCCTGTATCACACGACGTCGGACCTTCGCAAACGATGGTTCGACTACACGGCGGGTTATTTGGCCGACAAGGGAACGCCCGTTCCGCCGGCCTGCGTGGCGGACACGATTCCCGCCGGGAAGTTTTTGCTGGTTCGACACGTCGGCGATTATGCCCATCTCGGGAACGCTTGGTCGGGTGGGATCCAATTCATTCGCTACAAGAAGATGAAGATGGCCAAAGCGGTCGGCTGCGAAATCTATCGCAACGATCCGGAAACCACTGACACTAAGAATCTGATCACCGACGTCTACATCGCTTTGAAGTGATCCAGTAGCTTCGGAATTTCAACGCTGGCGGAACCGTGAATGGTTTCATCGAAGGCACTCGACGCGGGGGTGTCGTCCAGATTCACTTCGATGCGACGACAGTGCGGAGGCGTTTGAGCCACGATGCCGGCGGCGGGATACACGACGCCGGACGTGCCGATTGCGATGAACAGGTCAGCACTCGTTGCTGCCTGCTCAATGCGGTTCAGTCCAATCGGCATCTCGCCAAACCAGACGACGTTGGGTCGCAAGCAACCTCGCATGCGATCGTTGTCTGGGTCTTCCGGGTGCGGCGTGTCATTGCCGAGGTCCTCGGTCCAGTCGAACACCTCTTCCGTGTAAGTGCATCGGGCTTGCAGCAATTGCCCATGCATGGGCAGCACGTTTTGACTGCCTGCGCGTTGGTGCAGGTTGTCGATGTTCTGAGTCACCAGGAGGAAATTGCCACGTGCCTTCTCGACGTGTTCGCGTTCAAAATCCGCGAGAGCAACGTGCGCAGCATTGGGTTGGATTTCAGGGTTCAGCAGCGCTCGCCGTCGTTGGTTGTAGAATTCTTGCACCAACTCTGGATTGCGAGCGAATCCTTGAGGCGTGGCGACTTCTTCGACCGCGTGCCCCTCCCACAATCCGTTGGCGTCCCGGAACGTGGGGATTCCGGATTCCGCTGAGATTCCGGCACCGGTGAGAATGAGAACGTTCATAGCGATGAAAGAAAACGTAGCACGGTGGTCCCCGACCGTGGCACACTGCATCATGTCACGGTCGGGGAACACCGTGCTACGGATTGTTGGTTGGTTTTGAACCGCCGCTTCAACGACGGCGGCGTTTCTTCTTTTCGCGTCGCTCGTTCTTCTTTTTGCTCTTGTAGGGCGATTTCTTCGACTTGCTGGTAACGGGTCCTCGCGGATCTTTTTTGCCCGCGGAGTGATTCTTTACCACGTCGAGGTACAGCTGCCGGTCTTGCAAATCGACTTTGCCAATTCGAACCGTCAGATGGTCGCCGAGGCGGAACCGGTTGCCTTCCTTGAATCCGGTCAGGACCTGCCCGCGGCGTTCGAATCGATATTGATCGCTGGGAAGTTCCGTGACCGGGATGAACCCGTCGACGGGAAGTTTCAAACAGCGAGCGTGAATGCCATCGGCGAACACGCGACTGATGACGGCCTCGAGCGTTTCGCCCTGTTTCTTTTTCAGGAAGTGAAGCAGCTTCAGTTGAATCAATTCGCGTTCAGCTTGCGCGGCGTTGCGTTCGGCATCGCTGCATTCGTGCCCGAGTTTGACAAGTTCCGCGAATGATTCGTCCGGCGTGGACTTCTTCTCGATCAAACGCTGCACCAATCGATGAACGCTGAGGTCAGGGTACCGGCGGATCGGGCTGGTGAAGTGGCAATAGTGTTCTTTGTCGAGCGCGTAGTGTCCTTCACGGTGTGGGCCGTAGACCGCTTTGCTCATGCTCTTGAGCACCGCAAAGTTGACAGCGTTTTCCAGTGTAGTGCCAGCGACTTTGTCCAGCACCGCTTGAATTTCAAAGCGGCTTTCGACATTGTCAAAACCCAGCCCGAGGTCTTTGACAAAGCTGGTCAGTTGTCGCAGTTTGCGGCGTTCAGGCGGTGCGTGAATTCGGTGTAGGAAATTGAGTTCTTGATCGTCCAACCAAGTCGCAACGGCTTCGTTGCCGAGCAGCATGAACTCCTCGATGATCTGGTGACTCTCGGTGTTCTCGGTTTGGTAGGCACCTTTGACTTTGCCGGTGCGATCCAGTTCGAGCTTGATGTCCGGCATGTCCATCGACAGCGAGCCGTCTTTGAACCGACGCTTGCGAATCTGCATCGCCAGCTTGTGCATGTGCGTCAGCAGCTCGCAGATCGGGCCGCCCCAATCCTTTTGGAACGTTTCGGGGGACGCGAGAAACTGGTCGATTTGCTCGTAGTTGAAACGTTTGTCGCTGCGGATGGCGGCGTTGTGAACTTCGCTGTGAGTGATCGTCAGATCGTCCAGCATTTCGATCTCGACGGTCTTCACCAAACGCATGCGTTCGGGTTGAAGGGACGCTAGGTGATTGCTGATGATCTCGGGGATCATCGGGATCACACGGTCGGGCAGGTAAACGCTGGTGCCGCGACGGCGTGCTTCGACATCGAGTTTGCCACCGGGCGGAACGAAGTGGCTGACGTCGGCGATGTGCACCCACAACCGCCATCGACCGTCTTCGCGTTGCAGTGAGATCGCGTCGTCGAAATCACGTGCATCGAACGGATCGATCGTGATTGTCAGCATGTCCGTGAGGTCTTTGCGGTCCGTCGGAACGACGTCGTCGTCGAACGCATCGGCTTGCTCACGAGCTTCGTCGAGAACCTCTTCGGAGAACTCGTCCGGCAACGCGTATTGCCGCATGATCGTCAGCGTGTCGATCGCCGGGTTCTTGCTGCTTCCCAAACGCTCGAGGATGACGGCTTCTCCGCCGCCAGATTCTTCATCGGGGAAGTCGACAATCTCGACAAAGATCTTGTCACCGTCTTGCAGCGGCAGACCTCGCACGTCGCCGACACTGACCGGTGCTTCGTAATGAACGCCATCGAGGTAAACGACCGGACCTTCGATCGTGTCGGAACCGGGTTGGTCAGGCAGCGGTGCGGAAAAAAACGTGCCGGTGAATTGACGGCGAGCTCGTTGCAACACCTCCACCACTTTGCCTTCGGTCCCGCCTCGGCGACTGGGTTCGATTGTCACGGCGACCAAATCGCCTTCCAGGGCTCCGGCGGTCATGCCCGGGGGAACAAAGACATCCTCGGGAACATCCGCGTCGGCACTGCCACCACCGCTGGAAGGGCGAACGAAACCAAAGCCGCCGCCCATGGCTCGGCGAAACGTGCCGCGAATTTGGTCGGTGGGGCCTCCGACCGCCGCGGCAGCGACGACCAAGTGGTTGCCGCCGTAGATCAATCGGCCTTCGAGGACCAATTGTTTGATCACCCGACGGACTTCGCGGTAACCGTCCGCGTCCAGTTCCAACAGGGCGGCGATTTGTTTGGGTTTGCTGGGACGGTATTCCGCCGCGTGAACGAGTCGCAGAACGCGATCGATCAATTCTTGTGAGACTTGCATGGACCCAGAATAGTCGACCGAGGCTCGTGCGGGGTAGGACGCATCCACCGCGGACACCCGCGATTCGTCGCGAATTCTTAACGCTCCGATTGGCGGGGTTCGTTCGAGTCCAGCAGCGGCAGGTCGTCTTCGTTGCGCTGGTAGATCGCCTCTTTGAAATGCCGGCGGCAAACGGTTTGGTAGCGTTCGTTTCCTCCGATTTGCACCTGTTCTCCGTCGCGAATGACTTGGCCGGATTCGCTGACTCGAAGCACCATCGTGGCTTTGCGGCCGCAGTGGCAAATCGTTTTGAGCTCAGTCAGTGTGTCGGCCCAAGCCAGCAGGTGTTCGCTGCCTTCGAACAGATTGCCTTGGAAATCAGTGCGCAATCCGTACGCCAACACGGGAATGTCGAGGTCGTCACAAACGTCGCTGAGCTGCCGGACCTGAATTCGCGTCAAAAACTGAGCCTCATCGACCAGCACACAGTGCAGCGGTTTCATTCGCTTTTGTTCACGAACGACGTTCAGCAAATTGTCCGCTGTGTTGAACGAGACCGACTCGGATTCGATCCCGATTCGCGAGGCGACTTTGCCGCTGCCAAACCGGGTGTCGATCTCCGGAGACAGGATCAGTGTGTTCATCCCTCGCTCGCGATAGTTGTAACTGGACTGCAGAAAAACCGTGGATTTCCCGGCGTTCATCGTGGAATAGTAGAAATACAGCTTCGCCATGACAGTGCGTGAGAAATCTAGGTCGGGAATCAGGGACGCTGGATCGTTGCCGAATGGGTCGGGTCTTTGCCGAATGATTCGACAGTTTGCTAAAGTGCTGGCATGAGCATCACCAAACTTGAGCCAGCCGCTTTTGATTTGCATCAACCGTTCCCACCATCGGGGGACCAGCCTGCTGCAATCGCCAAGTTGATCGAAGGCATCCAAAGCGGCAAGACCGCCCAGACACTCTTGGGGGCCACTGGAACAGGCAAAACGTACACGATGGCCAACGTCATCAATGCCGTCCAGCGTCCGGCGCTGATCCTCAGCCACAACAAAACGTTGGCCGCTCAGTTATACGGGGAATTCAAAGAGTTCTTCCCCAACAACGCGGTCCACTATTTCGTCAGCTACTACGACTACTACCAACCCGAAGCCTACATTCCTCAACGCGACGTCTACATCGAGAAAGATTCCTCGATCAACGAAGAAATCGATCGGTTGCGATTGGCGACCACCAGTTCACTGGTCAGCCGCCGCGATGTCGTCATCGTCGCCTCGGTCAGCAGCATCTACGGCTTGGGGTCGCCCGACGATTATCGCCAGCTCGTCGTCGATCTTCATCAAGGCGAGCAAACTCGCCGCGACCACTTGCTGTTGAAGTTTGTTGACCTGCAGTATCAACGCAACGACATCCAATTCGAACGCGGGAAATTTCGCGTGCGAGGGGACTCGATCGAGCTGTGGCCCAGCTACGAAGAATTCGCGTATCGAATCGAGATGTGGGGAGACGAGATCGAGAAAATCTCACTGATCAAACCGACATCTGGCGAAACGATCAAAACGGTCGAGCACCTTTACATCTATCCGTGCAAGCACTTTGTGATGCCGGAAGATCGCATCCAACGAGCGATCCGAATGCTCCGCGAAGAGTTGACGCAGCAGTTGGAAGTCTTTCAGTCGCAAGGCAAATTGTTGGAGGCTCAACGATTGTCGGCACGAACCAAATTCGATTTGGAGATGCTGGCCGAAGTCGGGCATTGTCCTGGCATCGAAAATTATTCGCGTCCGTTGTCCGGCAAAGAACCGGGCGCGACTCCGGACACGTTGTACGACTTCTTTCCCAAGGACTTCATCACATTCGTTGACGAATCACATGTGACCGTGCCGCAGGTTCGCGCGATGTACGCCGGTGACCGAAGTCGAAAAATCACTTTGGTCGAACACGGGTTCCGCCTTCCGTGTGCACTCGATAACCGGCCGCTCAAGTTCGATGAATGGGAAGAACGCACCGGACAGATTTGCTTCGTCAGTGCGACACCCAGCGACTACGAATTGGAACGCACCGGCGGCGAAGTGGTGGAACAAATCATTCGTCCAACCGGCTTGCTCGATCCCGAGGTCGAGATCGTGTCGGCTCGCGGGCAGGTGACGCATTTATTGGAACAGGTTCGCGTCCGTGCCGAACGGGATGAACGCGTTCTGGTCACGGCGCTCACCAAACGCTTGGCCGAGGACTTGGCGAACTACTTCCAAGAACAAGGCGTCAAGTGTCGTTGGTTGCACAGTGAATTGAATGCCTTTGAACGAGTTGACCTGCTCCAAGAATTGCGGGCCGGTTCGTTCGATTGTTTGGTCGGTGTGAACTTACTACGAGAGGGGCTCGACCTTCCGGAGGTTTCGCTGGTTGCGATCTTGGATGCGGACAAGGAAGGCTTCCTGCGAAGCGAAACGAGTTTGATTCAGACAATTGGCCGTGCGGCTCGGAATGCAAACTCACGCGTGATTCTGTACGCCGACAAAGTCACCAATTCCATGCAGTTGGCAATTGACGAAACCGAACGTCGGCGAGTGATCCAGATGGAATACAACGCCAAACATGGAATCGTGCCGAAGACGGTTCGCAAATCGATCCGCAAAGGCATCGACACCGAGGCGGCCAGCCACAAGGAATCGACTCGCAAGGCTCAAGACAATGGCGAAGCGATCTACATCACCATCGAGTACGTCGACAAACTCGAGCAGGAGATGTTGTCCGCGGCGGAAGACCTCGAGTTCGAGCGAGCGGCGAGGCTGCGCGACCGTGTGTTGCAACTCAAGGAACACATCGGCAAACCGCTATCGGACGTGGAAATTGTCGACGAGAAATCAGCCGGTAAATCGGGCGGTCGTGGACGCGGTCGTCGTGGGGCCAAGAAAAAGGGGGCCAGCAAAGGCACCAAAATTCCGCGGCCAAAACGTGGCTGAATGGATCTTTCCGTAGCGGAATTTGACCGCATTTAGAGTCCCGATTGTCTGTCAGCAAATGGATGTTTTGGCGAGGCATCCGATCCGGTGACCGAACGTGTCACAGCTTTCCCTATCACTACAGGTGTTCAACTTTGACACCTGCAGAAAGGGAACACGATGTCCACTGCGATCTTGCCGGAGACCCCGTCCGAGTCATCTTCCAACGCCGATTTGGATGGCTTCGCGATTCAGCCTCGCCCGTATCAACACCGCATCATTCGACGGGCCTTGGCTGCGTTTGGGTGCGATGAAACCGAGTCCGTTCCAGCTCACGGCGGGGTAGGGCAGGTCGGTTCCAAGCCGACCAGCGTCCTGATTGAGAGCCCCACCGGGAGTGGCAAAACGGTGATGGGTTTGGCCATCGCCGCGGTCATGCAACGCACCCTCGGCATCCGAGTTGGCTGGGTCGCGATGCGGCGGAACTTACTGGCTCAGGCTCAAGCCGAAAACGTCCGCCGAGAGTTTGGGCTCGACATGCATTTGATCAGCATGTTTGACAAAGATCCTCCAGACGTTGACTTGTTAGTCATCGATGAGGCTCAGCACGATGCCGCTACCAGCATGGCAAACTTGCATGGGCAGATCCAACCGCGATGGACGCTGGGATTGTCAGCAACACCGTATCGAACCGATCGCATCAAACTGTGCTTTGAAAATGTGATCCGGGATGCTGGCATCGCTCATTTGATCGCCGATGGGTTTTTGAGTGCCTACCACCACTACACGATCGAGGAGTACTCGCCGCAGACGCTGGCCGATTTGCTGATCGATGAACCGGAGCGTTGGGGCAAGTCGCTGGTTTTCTTTCACAAGCAAACGCAGTGTGACGAAATGAAGGTTCGTTTGGACCAAGCCGGTATCCGCAGCGATGTGGTGACCGCGAAGACGAATCGTGATCGGCAATTGGCGGACTTCAGCGAAGGACGCACGGATGTGTTGATCAACATGGCGATCCTCACCGAGGGTTTTGACTGTCCGGCGTTGAAGACGGTGTTCTGTCGGCCAAGCGGGCAGGGCACCACGATTCAAATGGCGGGACGCGTGCTTCGCAAATGCGAGAACGAACCGATCAAGCAAGTCGTTCAGTGCCGGCACACGCGGCACCCGATGATGCGAACCGCAATTCCCGCGGAGCAGTATCTGTGGACGGAATACGGTTGGCGAAGCATCGCAGGCAACCGCCAACTGGATGCGATGGCCATGGCCGCTCGAAAGCGAGTTGCGAAGGCCAATGTGAGCTTGCCCAAGCTGATCGCCGCTCACCGACCTCGTCGACGCATGCACCGACTCGGTCGCTAAACCGTTGTCTTTTTTTATCCCAACATCAACCGTCATCTTTCTCAAAGGACTCCACCATGTCGACTTCCACCATTTCCAAGACCGCTACAGAAACTTCCCCACGATTCAGCTACGCGTTGGCCAGTGTCGGTGATATCCGAGTTGGAACGGTGCATCGCTCACCCGGCGGCCGGATCAGTTTGCGTGAACTGGAAATTGACGGGCAACCCGTGGTCGCCACGCGTCGTTTTTGGCGTTCGTTCTTCACCCGGTTTGGAATCGCAGAAAACGTGTTCCGCTACTTCCGCCCCGACGAAGTCTTTTCTCGAATTCAGTCGCAGCGAGATGATGTGACGTTTCGATACTGCATCGCTCGGGCGCCGATTTCTGCGTCAAAGAAAGCGGATCAGTTGTTGGCGGTGACCAATCCCAACCGCCCGATCATTCGGTACGACGACATCCGTGGTTTGCTGGATGGGAACGGTGGCGAAGACATTCGCTACCACAATGGAGTTGTGACGAGCACACACGCGCCGCGCGGTGGCAGTCGACAATTCGCGATCGGTGGTGATCAATTCCGCGACCGGTTTTGTTTGGAGACTCCGGTCGATGGCTATGGGCATCCCCGACTATTTTTGTCGATGCTGCGGCTGGTGTGCAGCAATGGCATGATCGGACACGCCAAGGCTTTCCGCAGCGATGTGCCAGTCGGGAAGAACATGGAACACTGCATTGTTCGTGCGATCGAATCGTTCGACAATGGTGACGGGTACGCGGCCCTGCGTCAGCGGTTTGAATCGAGCCAAACCTCATGGGCGTCGGTGCACGAGTGTTTGCGGCTGAATGAGTTGTTGGAATCGCTGCGCCGGGATCAGCAACTCACCCAAGAGGGTTTGATTCGTCGGTTTCGTTCGCTCGCAGGAGACCTGAACGAGCTTTACGGGTTGGCAAATTTGGACGCGCTGAGTGACAAACGTCGCCGGATTCTCCCCAGCAAGGCTCGCGTTTACGACCTGATCAATTACGCCAGCGAAGTTGCGACGCACCATTCGCAGGCCGACGGAGCCAATCGAATCCAGGCTTGGTTGGGGACTTTGGTTTCCGAAGAATACGACCTGGAGGGCACTGCAGATTCCGGTGGCGATTTCGATGCTTTTTTCGTCCCCAGCGACGATGGATTGCCAGCTCAAAGCCGCAACTGAACAAGCGGCCGAAGAAAAATGAAAGAAGGGAAGCGTCGGGTTCCTCTTGAATTGGGACGACGCTGTGCTCTACACGGAATGGTTGTGAAATGATGAATTTTCGATGAAGCGAAACGCGGCGGATGATCCAGGGCTGAGCAGCCGAAGGGTTGGAAGTCATTGCTAGCTTTTCGAGAGTTCTGGTCGCTTCCCTGAATCATCCCGTTTTCCAAAGAGTACCGATGTCCCTTCACGACCCGAATCAGCCGCTCGTTCCGCGGGGTGGTCGCGATATCGCAATGTGGCGAACCGGGGTTGGAAGGCTGTCCCTCGCGTTGGGCACTGGAGTCGGGCTTGTTCTGATTGCTTCTTACGCCTTGCTGTGGGTCGGAACGCCCCTGAGGGATGCGATCATCAGCGAAGGCGGCTGGGTCGAGTCTCTTTCGGCGTATCTTTATTTGGTGGTCGCCGCCATTTTGCTACTGGCCGGTGGTCTGAAACTTTGGAAACCATCGATCCGCTGCCCGCGTCATCCTTTTTTGCTCGCATCGGTTTTGTGCCTCTTTTTTGCCCGGGAAATGGATTTTCATTCCCGGTTCACGGGAGGCAGTGTCCTGAAAACGTCGTTCTATCTGCGCGATGATTTGTCGTGGATGTCCAGAGCATTGGCGGCATCGGTGATCGTTCTGGCGACGGTGATCGTCGTTTCAATGTTCAGACGCTACGCCTCGCTTGTTCGGAATCGCTTCGCGGCGGGGAATTGGCTGGGAGTGCTGCCCATCGCTGCCTGCCTCTTGGTTGTGTTCTCTAAATCAATCGACATGGGATTGGGGACTTTGGGACGCAACGGCGTGGTGTTGCCGATCAAATGGAAGGTCGCCGCCGGGCATGTGGAGGAATTGTCTGAACTCCTGATTCCTTGCTGTTTTTTGCTGATGACGGTTGTTCTGTTTTTGGGCAAGTCGAAGTCGGCTGAGGGTTCGGCATCGAACTCGGCCAACGCGAATGAACCCAACGAAACGATTCGACTCGATCGTGAACGAACATCGCGGGCGGCTTGAGCATTGGTATTCGCGATAGACAAATTGAATCCGGCGCCCGTCCGTGTGCAGCGTGTGAGCGTGCTCGGCAAAGGGCGTGCTGCGTCGGCGGAACTGGTGGATGCGCACTGGGCGGACGGAACAACCACGCGTTGTGTCGAGAAGGTGTTCGCTCCTGGTCGGCTGACCCGGTTGATCTATCGAATCGCGTTTGCCGCTCCATTTGCCTACCGTTCCAATCGCCATGCGATTCAGGCCAGCTTTTATCGGCGACGGGTGGTGGCTGGGTTACTGCTGCGAGCCGGCAGCGACGTCCGCGTCGCGAAACCGCTGTATGTCCGTTTTGATCGGCCTCGCCAGGCCTGGGTGCTCGCGGCAGAGTGGATCGAAGGTCGTGGGCCGATCGTCAAAGGGAATGACTCTGACGAGATGAGCCAGTTGGTCGGCACCATGCGACAACTGGAAGATCGCTTGGTTGGCTGGGGAATGCATGGTTCGGGCTGGCAGGTTTCGCCGCGAGCTTTGGTTTCCACGGCGAACTTGTTGCTCCGCGACCGGCCTCGGTTGCGACTGCATGATGGATCGAACAGTCAAGCTGAGCCCGACGGAGAGTTGCTGGGACACGATCGAATCGAACCCACCATCATTGATTTGGAATCAGGTATCCCAGCGGTTTTGGTGCTTCGGTATCTTGTCCTGGCTTGGAAGCAAGGCAGCGTTTTTCCGTTTGATGACTTGGATTCCAAGCTGCTTTTGCTTGGCGTTCAGGATGTCCCAGGAGATTTGCGGCACGATGTGGACCGGCTCGTCGCGCACACGAACGCCTGGAAAGACACGGAAATTGCTCCGTTTCGCAAGCCATGGCGATGGGCGTCGGCAGATCGACGGGCGTTGTATCGCAAAGAGATGATTGGGCGTTGGTCGCTCGAGCGAACGATTGACGACGCGACCGAAAGCCGGCTGGCGAGTGACCAGCTGTGGTGGCTGGGGTTCTGGATGATCGGTCTGTTGCCGATTCTTGGCCGCTTGATTCAAAAGATGGTTGGCAGTGAGCGGGTGCGGCGTCAGGCCGGTCGTTTGGTGTCGGATTCCCGCTTCAGACGATCTGCGATGCGTTGTCATCGGGACCGGGAAACGCGGCGTTGGCAGGAACAGGGCAGGGTGTCCAGGGATTTCCGACAGTCGCTTCTGCGGTTTCAACTCAACAGTTTTTTGGCGGTGTGCCTTCCGTCTGCGTGCCATCGCTTCGTGACGGACGCCCGGGTTCGAACCCTGCGGCAGCGGCGGGCGTTGGCGATTCTGACGAGTCGGCATCATCAGTCTCGATCGGCTCGCCGGTTGTTTCACAGAGCGGTTCGACGCTGGGAATCGCGACGCTGGCTGGACTTCTCCACCGGAAGTCAATTGCGAACTGAATTTGATGAACCAGGCGTCGGCGTTTACGCACGCGGAATGGCCAAGCACCTAGCGATCAAGACGCTTTCACCGGTGGTTTCCATGTTGAAATTGACCGGCATGGCAGCGTCTTTGTCGGGAGGCAGTTGGTGGTACGCGGCCGCACCGTTTTTAATTCTTCCGGTTATGCGAACGATGGTGACTTTGCAAAGTGCTTGGGTGTCGCGACACGACGGAACGCCTCACACTCAGGCTTTGGTGATAGGTGCGATTCCGACCCTGGGATCCTTGGCATTCGTGATCCAAGTGTTCAATAGCCACCCCGCTGTTTCTGAATTCTTGCTTCGCGAATCGGCGGGGCGAGTTGGCCGTCACTTGCCGATTTACGGTGGCCCTGACTCAAGAACGGAACACGCATGCGTCAATGGCATGGATCGGGCGATCAAAATGGTCCGAGGCCTCAGTCCCGATCGGAAAGAGATGGCGGCGCCGACCGTGGTGGAAGGATCAGAGAAAATGGCTGCATGACACCGAGAGGATGCAAGCTGCGCACGTTTGAGTGATCACACCCAATCGGACTGGTCACGAACAACCGACTTCGCTAACCTCCGCGAGAAACACATGTTTCTCGTCGTTGGACGGGAGTTCCTATGCCCATTTCTCACCAAGGAAGGCGAGACCATGGCGACGGTTGTCTGCACTCGCTGGTTGGACGCATTTCCCGCATCGTATGTCACCGTTTTGCGAAATGCAGTGGCGGCGAATTTGAACCAGCCGCATCGTTTTGTATGCGTCACCGACAATGTCGCTGGATTAACTGATGGGGTCGAAGGAATTCAGATGCCTGATCTAGGCATTCCTCTGAAGTATCGAGAACAGGGGTGTTGGCCAAAACTGTCGATTCTGGCACCTGGAGTCTTGCCCGCAGATGAGCCAACGCTGTACTTGGATCTCGACGTTGTGATCAACCAGAACCTGGACGGGTTCTTTGATCGCTTGGAAGCCAAGCGTGGTTTTCACGCCTTGCGGGAATGGAATCCAACGCTTTGGAGTTTGGTGCCACTTGCGATGCGTCCTGACCGCGGCGTGCAGGGATCCATTCTAGGTTTTTATCCAGGTGAGCAAGTTGAGTTGTTTCGACGATTCAACGAGCACCAGCAGGAGTGTTTCGATCGCTATTGTCTTGATCAAGATTTCTTGACCGAGAATGCTGGGGACGTGAATTACTGGCCATTTGCATGGACGGCCAGCTTCAAGTGGCACTGCCTGAAGTACTACCCACTCAATCAGATTGCCCCGAAGATCAAACGTCCTGCAAAAGCCAAAGTCGTGGTCTTTCACGGTGACCCTCGCCCGATTGATGTCGTTCCGGAGGGCGATTACCGCTGGGGGACAAAACGTAAGTTTGGTCATGGTCCCGTGGATTGGGTCCGTGACTACTGGCTGCGGTACGATACAAGATGGGACGACGAAGTAGCGGAGTCAGAAGCGATCGTTCCGGCACTGGCGGCAGCCTAAGACGCTGTTTTGAAACGGTGAGCGACAATTCTTCTGGCGACGATTTTACAAATCACGACCACGCACTCGAATGGATTCCCCACGAGGTCGAAAACATGAACGTGTCTCAAGCACTCGTTGTCACTCTGCGGCGAGCGACCGCGCGACAGCCACAGGTTCAACGGATTCTTCAAACGTGTCCGGTGCCATGTGAAATTCACGACGCCGTGGATGGCAAGTTGTTGGCGGACGATGAACTGCAACGTTGGGTAGAACCACGACTGCATTCACCCTCGTATCCGTTTCCGCTGAACGTCGGCGAAGTCGGTTGCTTCCTCAGTCATCGAGGAATTTGGCAACGCATCGTTGATGAAGGTTGGGAGCAAACGTTGGTCGTCGAGGACGACATCGAACTCGAGCCCGGATTTGAGGAATCGCTCGCTTTCGCCAGTGATCATGCGAAACCGGGCGACTACGTTCAATTCCAAGTGCGTCCGTTTTCGTCTCCTCACCGAGTCATGGCTCAACAGTCGAAGTGGTCGCTGCTGTGTCCTGATGTGATTCCGCTGCGGACATCAGCGCAATTGGTGACGCGGTTGGCGGCTGAAAAGTTGCTGGACGCTTCGGAGCAGATCGATCGTCCCGTGGATGCTTTTATTCAAATGCGATGGGTCACCGGAGTTCGCGTGGTGGTGATGCAACCCTCGTGCGTGCATGAAGTGTCCGCGAATTTGGGTGGCAGCACGATCGGTGGTGGCAAAAAGAGGCCTGTGGCTGATCGAGTCAAGAGAGAAGTGCTGCGACCGATCTATCGTTTTCAAATTGCTACGCGGTCCCGCAGGGACGCTGCCTGAAAGAAGAATTGATATTGAATTTGCTACAAGTCGTTTCCTACAAGAGCCTTCAGTCACTCGGGAAACTGTCGATTGAGCGACTAAGCGAATCATGACGAAATCTGCCCCAAGAAAAAGGATTTTCAGTGCGGCAAGACGAACCGATATGGATCACCGGTGCTGCCGGTATGGTCGGTGCAGCGTTGACGCGGCATTTACGATCTGAGGGCTACACCAATCTGTTGACTCCGACGCGAAGTGAACTGGATCTTTGCTCAGCAGACGCGGTGCAAGACTTCGTCGTGCAACATCGGCCGAAGCACGCGTTTTTGCTGGCGGCAAAGGTCGGCGGAATTGCAGCGAATATCGCCGATCCGGTTGGTTTCTTGGACGAGAACCTTCGTTTGGTCGTCAATCAACTCAGTGCATGTGCCAAAGCTGGTGTGGAGAAAGTACTGTTTCTTGGAAGCACTTGCATCTACCCACGTGAGTGCTCGCAGCCGATGACGGAAGACTCACTTTTGACCGGGCCGTTGGAACCTACCAACGAAGGGTACGCGTTGGCAAAAATCGCGGGCTTGCGATTGGCACAAAGTTATCAAAAGCAAATGGGCATGCAGTGTGTCTTGCCCATGCCTTGCAATATCTACGGAACCGGCGATCACTTTGATCTGACACGTTGTCACGTGCTCAGCGCATTGGTCAAGCGGTTCTGCGACGCAGTGGATCAGGAAGCCGAGTCGGTAACGCTCTGGGGAACCGGATCCGCCAAACGTGAATTCATTCATGTGGAAGACGCGGTTCGCGGCATGTTGCATCTATTCGATGCAGAAACCGAGGGCGAAGTCATCAACCTCGGGCCCGGCAATGATGTCAGTATCTCTGAACTGGCTGGCATGATTGCGGAACAGGCGGGCTTCGAAGGTCAGATTCTTTGGGACACCACTCGTCCCGACGGCATGCCTCGTAAATGCACCGACAACACTCGATTGAAAAAACTGGGGTTTGAGCCCCGTGTCTCGCTTTGTGATGGAATCGCCATGACGATTCAAGAGTATCGGCAGACACTCAGTTCCAACTCCTACTCAGCGAACGCGGCATGACCCCGGAATCTCTGCAAGCATTTGAATCGTGGATGGATGACCATCTCGAACCTGCATCCAGCGAGTTTGGTCGTTATTGGTATCCATTGACCGTACCAACATTCGGACGTGACGAGATCGCCGCGGCCATGAATTGTTTGGTCAACTACCAAACATCAATGGGAGCGATGACTCGCGAATTCGAAAAGCAATTTGCTCAGTACGTTGGATGTCATGATGCGGTGATGGTGAACAGCGGGTCGTCCGCTGATCTTTTGTTGGCTTACAACCTCGTCAATCCCTCGAACCCGCGATTGTCGGCTGGTGATGAAGTTTTGGTTCCCGCTGTGACGTGGCCAACTCAGATTTGGTCGCCTTTGATGGCAGGATTGAAAGTCACTCTCGTCGACGTGGATCCGGCGACACTGAACGTGGATTTTGACGACATGCGTCGTCGACTCACATCAAAAACCAAATGCGTTTTCGCGGTGCACTTGATGGGAAATCCCATCGACATGAAGTTGATGAAGGAGTTTTGCGATGAGCACGAGCTACTATTGATCGAAGATTGTTGCGAGTCGCTTGGCGCTAAATTCGCCGACAAACACGTTGGCAACTTTGGGTTGGGGGGGAGCTTCAGTTTCTTCTTCTCACACCACATGACCACGATGGAAGGTGGCATGGTGACATGCCACAATGAAGAGGACGCGGACGCGCTGCGAGTTCTGCGTGCGCATGGTTGGTCACGCGGACTGAAGACGCCGGCCGCGAAAAATCAGGTTGGCTTGGGAAGTGCAGCGAGTGGTCCCACTGTGGTGGATGACCGTTATCGCTTTGTAAACTGGGGATTCAATCTTCGGCCAACTGAACTGCAGGCTGCATTTGGTTTGGAACAGCTCAAAAAGCTGGATGGCATGAACGATCGTCGTCGTGAATTGGCCAACCGTTTTGCGACCTATGCCGACAGTCAGTCTTGGTTTGAATGCTTTGACACGCCCGCTTCAGGTGTTGTCAGTCCGTTCGCACTACCAATGTTACTGAAGGGTGATGCCGTAGGTTCACGTGCTGAGCTTTTGGACTATCTGGAGCAAGCAGGTGTCGAAACTCGTCCAGTCGTGACCGGCAACTTTGCCCGCCAACCTGCCGCCAAATTGCTCGGTGACGTCGATCCAAAGGATTTTCCTGGAGCAGAGTGGATTCACGAGCAGGGTTTCTACTTGGGACTCAGCCCGATGATGGACGATTTGAAGCTAGAGCGTCTCACTCGCACGTTGGACGAAGCGCATGCAGCCGTTGTACGACGGACTCACATTCGAAAGGTGGCTTGACCGATGATTGTGACGCGATTGATTGGCGGTCTTGGGAACCAATTGTTTCAGTATGCGTTCGGGCACTCCCTTGCTCGAAGCACCTATCAAACCTTGCTGATTGATGACTCCGCATTTGAGGAGTATCGGTTGCATCCCTTAGCGATCGATCACTTCAATATTTCTGCGAACCGTCTTTCAGGTGCGGACCATTCTCGCGTGCCAGGGAAGTTTCGCCGGACTCCAGTTGGACGAGCATTGGACCATGTCAGTCGCCGGATTGTCCCAGGATATGAAGGGGCGTTGCCGGTCCGCAGAGAAAAACCGTTTGGGTTTCGCGAATCGCTGTTGAACCCTGAACGCGACCTCTATTTGGATGGCTATTGGCAGAGCGAGAAGTTCTTTCCCGGATTGCGAGACAGTCTCAGAGAAGAGTTTCGGTTGAAAGAAAAACCGTCCACAACCACTCAGAAGTTGTCTTCGCAGATGACCGATGAAAACAGCGTTGCGATTCATGTTCGGCGAGGCGATTATGTGACCTCAGCAAAAGCCAAGCAGATCTACCGAACTTTGAATGCGGACTACTATCGAAGTTGTTTGCTTGATTTGGCAGCTCGTGAAACGGGTTTGAAACTCTATCTGTTTTCCAACGATGTGCCCTGGTGCGAAGCCAATCTGGATGTCGGCATCCCGTTCACGCCGGTGCAGCACACTGATGGACAAACGGCTCATGAAGATCTGCATTTGATTGCACAGTGTCGGCATGTGGTGATCGCAAATAGCACGTTCAGTTGGTGGGGGGCCTACCTGGGGCGACCTCATTCTTCGCGACGGGTTTATTATCCGGAGCCCTGGTTTCATCCGGGAACTCTGGATGGCTCGGCGATGGGATGTGAAGACTGGGTTTCCGAGGCAAGCCTTGCGGACCACTCGTCTACAGAAAACGCCCGTCGGGCTGCTTGATCGGACGAGCATTCTTGCTGTGTCTTCTTACGCCTGCATCTCACCCGCGGGCCCTGGCTTTCTTCAGGATCAGGAGGCCGCTACAACAG
This sequence comes from Rhodopirellula bahusiensis, assembly GCF_002727185.1. NCBI lineage: Bacteria > Pseudomonadati > Planctomycetota > Planctomycetia > Pirellulales > Pirellulaceae > Rhodopirellula > Rhodopirellula bahusiensis. Next base: position 342,374 of record NZ_NIZW01000007.1, on the reverse strand, counting down.
CAGAAATGACTCGCAACTTCTAGAGAAACAGACATGATTGGTCAAATGATTGCCGACTCGGCTCGACTGTGCGTCGGCTATGCGGACAGGATGGTTTCTGGGGTGTCCTCCGAACAATTTGCTCGCTTTGCCACAGTGGGCGGGCAAGTCGTCGAATCGAACCATCCCGCATTTATCCTCGGGCACCTGAGTTTGTACCCGTCGCGGGTTGTCAGTGAGTTAGGCGCTGATGCCAGCTCGATTGCTCCGACGGAAAAGTACGAAGCTTTGTTTTCACCTCAAGCAACTTGTTTGGATGATCCAGACGGGAACTTGTACCCAGCGATGGAAGAGATCGTTTCGAAATTCACGTCAGCGCATGCAGCCGCGATCGAAACACTTCTAGCAGCGGATGATTCTACATTCGCAGCCGTGAACACGAACGAAAGAATGAAAAGCAAGTTCGGGACGATCGGTTCGATGCACGCGTTTTATCTAGGCGGCCACATGATGATTCACATGGGCCAATTCAGTGCGTGGCGACGCGCGATGGGATTGGGAGCGGCTTAGCCAACCCTTCTTGAACTGCCTTGCCTCCCTTGGAGGCTTTGGCACGCCCACAATTTTGAGTTGGTGATGTACGATGGACTTCCAAGTCCGTCGGTGCCAGCGACGATGGACTGCCTTCGAAGGCAGTCACATGCAATGCGGCAATGAAGAGGCTCGACGGCCTGGGAAGGCCATCGACCAATTGGTTCACGCTGGCGATCTTTTGATCACCAGCGTTCTCGCCATTGGAACTAGCTCAGCGGGCGGACGTCCCAGATGTCGTCGGCGTATTGCTGGATCGTTCGGTCACTGCTGAACCAGCCGCTGCCGGCCGTGTTCAGGATGCTCATCTGATTCCAGTGATCCACGTCCTGGTACGCCTTGGCAACCTCGGCTTGCGAGTCGATGTACGCACGAAGGTCGGCGATGGTGACCCAAGGATCCTGAGGGTTTCGAAGGCCGCTGGTCAACAGATCAAACAAACCTGGATTGTCAGGATTGAAGTGACCGCTTTCGAGCAGGTTCATGATGCGAACGATGTCGTCGTCCGCGGCGATGATCTCGTTGGGGCGATAGTCCTTCTTCAGCTCAGTCACTTCGCTGGCGTTCAAACCGAACAAGAAGAAGTTTTCCGCACCGGCGTTTTCACGAATTTCGATGTTGGCACCGTCGAGTGTTCCGATCGTCAATGCACCGTTCATCATGAATTTCATGTTGCCCGTACCGGAGGCTTCTTTCCCAGCGGTCGAAATCTGCTCGGACAACTCGGTTGCCGGGCAGATCACTTCCATGGAGGAAACACGGTAGTTCGGGAAGAACACCACTTTCAACAGGTCGTTGGCGGCGGGGTGGTTGTTGACCTTCTTGGCCACGTCGTTGATCAATTTCACGATCAGTTTCGCCACGTGGTATCCAGGTGCGGCTTTACCACCGATCAAGACACAACGCGGAACCATGCCGGCTGTTTCGCCACGCAGAATGCGATCGTATAGATGCACGATATGCAGGACGTTGAGCAACTGACGTTTGTACTCGTGGATCCGTTTGACCTGGACATCGAACATGAACGAGGTGTCGAACCGAACACCAGTTTCGGCGACGACCAAATCGGACAAGCGTGCTTTGTTTTGTTGCTTGACTTCGATCCACTTCTTGCGGAAGTCGGCATCGGTTGCGTGCGAGGCCAAGTCACTGATCTTGGTCAGGTCTTTTTGCCAGCCATCGCCAATGGTTTCGTTCAGAAGTTCACGCAGGCCGGGGTTGCAGTGCGACAGCCAGCGACGTTGAGTCACGCCGTTTGTTTTGTTGTTGAACTTGCGCGGCCACAACGTGTTGAAGTGTTTGAACAGTCCCGATTCGAGCAACTGGGTGTGCAAGCCGGCGACACCATTGACGGAGAAGCTGCCTACGATGGCCAGGTAGGCCATGCGGATGTGTGGGTTGTCGCCCTCTTCGATCAGCGACATTTCGCGACGCATGGCGACATCGCCTGGCCATTGCTGATCGACCAACTTCAGGAACCGAGCGTTGATCTCGTAAATGATATCGAGCAGACGTGGCAGCAGGCGGCTGAACAAACCGACCGACCATCGTTCCAAGGCTTCCGGAAGCAATGTGTGGTTGGTGTATGCCATGCAGCGTGTGACCACGTCCCATGCGTCGTCCCATTCCAAACCGTGCTCGTCCATCAGCAACCGCATGAGTTCAGGAACGGCACAAGCGGGGTGAGTGTCATTGAGTTGGAAGCAGTTCTTGCGTCCAAAGTCGCTGAAGTCTTCGCCGTGCTGTTCCGCCCAACGAGCGATCACGTCTTGCAAGGAAGACGAAACGAGGAAGTACTGCTGTTTTAGACGCAGTTCCTTGCCGTTTTCGCTGGCATCGTTGGGGTACAACACCATGGAGATTTGTTCGGCGTCATTCTTTGCGGCGACGGCTTCGGGGTACGAGCCCGCGTTGAATTCGCTGAGGTTGAAAACGTCGGTCGTTGACGCTTTCCACAGACGCAGCGTGTTGACCGTGTCGTTGCGATACCCAGGGACGGGCATGTCGAATGGAACGGCAAGAACATCGTGCGAGTCGACCAAGCGAGGACGCAGGGTTCCGTGCTCGTCGTAGTAGTTCTCGGTGCGACCGTAGAAGCGAACGCGACGCGTGTCTTCGGGGCGTTTGATTTCCCAAGGGTTGCCGTCTCGCAACCAACGGTCGGGGTCCTCGACTTGGCGTCCATCTTCGATGTGCTGGTGGAACATTCCGTATTCGTAACGGATGCCGTAGCCAACCACTGGAAGCTGCAGGTTCGCACAGCTGTCCAGGAAACATGCGGCCAAACGACCGAGGCCACCGTTGCCCAACCCAGCATCGAGTTCCTTGTCAGCGACTTCTTCCATTCCAACGCTGTAAGCCCGCAAGGCTTTGCGAACGTCTTCGTCCAAGTCCAGATTTTCGACCGCGTTGGTAAGTGAACGGCCGATCAGGAATTCCAGCGACAGGTAATAGACCTTGCGATCTTCGCTCAGGCAGGTCTTTTTCCAAGTTTCGAGCCAGATCGGAACCAAGCGATCGCGGACCGTGATGGCCAATGCCTGGTACAGGTATTCACTGTTTTGTTTGTCAGTCGAGTCGCCTGTGAAGTCGTGTCCTAGCGTGATCGTCAAGTGACGAGCTAGTTCCGATGACAACTCAAGATGTGGAAACGAGGTGTCGGTCTGAGAAGCGTTCGGCGGAGCGGAAAGCGTGTTGGACATCGATTTTCAACGTTTCAAGGACGAGACTAGAAGACGGGAGTATATCGGTGGGATAAGGGAGAGCCAATCTAGATCGGCACCCTGTCCGCCCCACTTGAATGCCCCCGCTGAATGATCGCCACAGGTGAAAATAGGAAGGATAGGTTGAATGAAGGTGCTTAGAGGAGCAGATCGCTCCCCAGTTTTCCCGCAATGTCTTTCGCGTTGACCGCTGAATTCGGGTTTGCGAAGGGCTTTTTCGGTCGGTCCCGAGTCAAAGTTTTTTTGACTTTTTACGATTCCACCAAAGATTCTTTTTTCGGTCGGCTCGCCACTTAGCAATGGTCGAGCGTCCGAAACAAGGTTTTGAATCTGCAAAACGCTTGAGAAGCCTTCGTGCTAGACCGCCCCGAGGCTGCCTACGATTTTCGGCGACGCATGTGAGGAAGCCGGCGGCCTTGGGTTTGGGCCGTCGTGAGTTGCGTTTGGAGTTCATCGAGCGTCAGCGGACTGACCGGAATCGTCATCAGTTCCTGAGGGTCAATCTCGCTGATGAGGTTTCGTTTGCCGATCTTTTCGACCTCGTCTTCCAACGCGCTCAACCAAGGAGGCAGGTCGAGACCAACGCCCACGGGAGTTCGCGAAAGTTCGTTGGCTTCCGCTTCGAGTTGTTCAAATGCTGCGCTGAATCGATCCGCTTCGGCGTCGCTCATGGCGGGTTCCACCAACGACCGCATTCGGTCGATCGTCATCGGTTGAACAAATCGTTCTTCGATGCGGTCGGCAATGGTCGGCATTCGCATGGAATGACGACGCTGCAATTCGCGAAGCTTTTGAACGTACAGTTCGGCTTCTGCGGCGATGCGTTCATTCAGACTTTCTCGCCAGCCCAGCGACGCTTGGTCGAGTCCCATTCGAACCAGGACTTCGTGGGTCCACATGATCGGTTTCAGGTTCCACGCGACGCGCTCGTATCGAGTGCGAAGGCGCAGGAAATCAAGGAACGTGTAGATCAGTTCGCCACGATCGCTCTGAGTCGTCGTGCTGTTGTAGTCTTGGTATTCAGCGTGATGATCGAGCAAGGATTCGAACACCAGCGTGATCCAACGCGAGGCTTCGTTGATCTTGATCTTGCCGATCTCGAGATCTCGGAAAAGCTGCGTGTCTTCGAGCAAGTCGTCTCCGTCCGTCATGGCACGCTCCAGCCACGATGAGACGTCCTGGTGCAGCACCGCGCGAACGTTGCTCAGTTGCAAGAAGCCTTGAGTGAAGATTGGATCGCCGTAACGCTGAATGAACTCGATGAGGCGTTCCCACTTAGCGGGATCACTGACGGCTTCGAGCGGCGACAAGCGAAGCGTTTGACTGTGAGCCAACCAACTTCCCAGCATCGTTTCCGTCAATCGTTCCAGCAGAGGAATCAAACGATCGGCGATTGCGTCTTGGTCGGTAACGCTGAGTTCTCGCGTTGTCGCGGAAGTTTCGGCCGGGGCAGGGGAGGGCGGTTCGCCAGCGGTGGCGTGCAAGACGGCCTCCGCGATGGAGCCCACCAATGATCGATACCCGGCTCGATACAAGCCATCGAATTCCGTCACGGCACCGGCACCAATCGGATGCCGCTGTTCCATTTGGCGAGCGGTTTCGATCAGTCGGCAAGTTTCCGCGAAAAGTCCGCGACGCGGGAGCCAATGCAGCAAGTGCCTGAGCACACGTTCTCGCAGCCGGGTCACGTAAATCTTGACCGGGTCACCGCCGCGGGACAGCGGGATGTAAAGCAAACTGCGGTTGAGGATCGCTTCGATGAAGGTCGGGAAACGCTCGCGAGCACGTTCGGAGTCGCCCGCGATCAATGCTGAGAACAGCTCAATCGCACCCGCGTCATCTTCAGCGAATTCTTCACCCACGTCTTCGGGCAGTTTGCCTTGCAGGGCACCGAGTGCACTGGCGATCAGTCGCCTGGCATCCGCCATTTCAACCGCGGTGGTGATGACCCGTTCCATGAGGCTGTCGCGGAGAACGCGGCGGCGATCGTAGATTCGCATGGAATCTTTGTCGGTGCCCGCAGGTTTGATTTTGTAGGCACGAACATCGCCCAGCAGTTCGAGCAATCCGATCCGGTTGGCTACCGCACGGCGAGCCCATGCAGACAACGCTTCGATCTGTTCTTGCCGGCGGGCGGGGTCGGCCGAGTCCGTTGGATCGGCTTGGCCAGTCGACTCATTGGCGGAATGAATTTCGGACAAAGCAACGTCGGCACCCACGGCCCACATGCGTGCCAATGACTGCAGGAAATCCAGCCGGCTGGCCAGTCGTTTTACTTCGGCTTCCAGCTCATCAACACTGCTGCTGTCGCTGCTGGTGTCAAAGATGGAACCTTCGTTGCCGTCATCGGTTGTGTCGCGATAGCTGACGTTTTCATACGCGGCATCGAACAGCCCCGCTTCTTCGTCATCCTCTTGTGAGCCGAACGGGTCCTCGTTGGCTTCCGCTAGCTCTTGTTCCCAATTGTCGCGATGGCGATCCCGAGGTTCTTCGTCACCGACTTCGAAACGCGGTGCTGACCAGAATGATTCGGCGTTGGCTTCGAGGTAGTCGAAGAACTTGTTCACCCGCGGCCATAAAGCTTGCGAGTCATCACGCATGTGAGCGCGAAGTTGCAGCAGCCAACGTTCAGCCAATCGCGGCAACGAGTTTGCTCCGCTGCGAAGTCCGACCCGGTCGGCTTGGCAGAGCCAGTGAATCAGAAGCGCCTGTGCGGGGATGAAGTCTTTGCGTTCCAGCAGAGCCGAGATCACCAGCATGTAGGCTCGCGGCGAATCAAACAAATCCGCGTGAGGTGCCCAGAAAGCGATGTCGCCGCGTTGGGCTCCGCCTCGATGCCATAGACGGAGGGCTTGTGCGACCAAGCGAGCGGATTCGTATGATTCCCATGGGTCGGTCGCTTCGACCGACTCGACGGTGTGCGCCGCGAAAGTTCGCCACCACTGGGCGACTTCGCGGTACTGACGGTCCATTCGTTCGTAGGCGACTTCGTCGTCGCGGGCAGCAGCTTCGCTCCACACCCGAGCGATGTAGCCAAACAGATTCTCGATGATGTACAGCAACTCATCGAGTCGACTGTCGTGGATCGAATTTTCGATGCCGGGGTAAAGACTGAAGTTGCCGGTGAAGCCGAGGATGTCCCACGGGTCCATCAATGCGCCGCATTCGATCGCGCGGCGAATCAGATCGAACGTTTGCTCGGGGACTTCGACCGCGTCGGGAAAGCGATCTGTTCGAAGAGCTCGAAGGCCCAGTGTCATGCCGCAATCGATGCGGCACATCAAACGTGCGGAGGTGGCCGGAACCACATCGGCTTGCTTGGTTGCGGAATCGGGGTAGCCCACGCGAGCGTAGATGCGGGCGAGCTGAACGTGTTGCAACTGAATGGCGCGACGTCTTGCCAAAGCCGCATTCAGGTTTTGTCGAGCGGCGCCGAAGGCTTGATGTCGAGTTTTGACTTCGTCGAGCAAACGTTGGCCGTGTTCGCCGCCGATCTGCGATATCCGCCAGTTGTAAAACTCGTCACGGAAATTCGCGATCGGAACCATCAGGGAACGAAGGGTCACGTCGCTGCTGTAACATCCAGGACCCCAACCGGAGATGCCCGATGCCATCAGCATTGTGCCAGCCAACACCGAAGCGGCTTCTTCGAGCAGTTCGTCGCGAGGCAGTTCCGGTGTCTCGTTGACTCGTGCGAGCAAGGAGTCCAGCGTCACGCTGCGAAGGATGAATCGATCGTAACGTCCATCGGAATCGATTGAGTGCTCGTCCCATCCGCCGAAGTGATAGTTCGGTCGACGATTGACCGGGTGATCAAAGTCGTAGGCTCGTGGGTCCAAGCAAAGTTCACGCAGCTGCTTTGGATCCATCGCCGCGGAACGAAGAATGTCATCCGGGGCTTCTTCGATCGCCAGCACCGCACGCTCGATCAATTCGCGGTAGGGACCGGCGGTGATGCCAGCTCCTTGAACGACTTGCGGGATCGGGCGAACGAACTCGTGGGCGTAGGGTTGGCAGGCTCGGTTTTCCAGCACTGCGACGGGACGGTAGCCGACGTAGTCGTTCAGAGTGCCAATGATTTGACGCAGGCGATCGGATTCGTCGTCCACACTGCCGATCGTTTCGTCTTCTCCGATCTGTTGCACCATGACTTCGGCGCAGCGTCCCAAGAAGAAGCCGTTGAAGAGCAGTTCAGGAGGTTGATGGAACAGCAGGTCGCGATGAAAGTCCAAATAGGCGGGCAGCAAACCAGACCAAAGCAGGTTGGTCAGTCCCAGGACACGATCGATGTTCGCGAATGCGGGGGAGCTTTCTTTCAGAGACTGAGCGGCTTCTTCCAGCCAGTCTCGCATGATCAAGAAAGGTGGAGGGCCGTTGAGCACGTCTCCACCGGAGGCTTCGTCGTGAACTTGGTTCCAGGCCGTAAAAACAGCCGTGGGTGCGGGGCCGGACGAAAAGTTCAGATAGCCCACCAGGGCTTGAAGTGCCGTGCGGACGTCCTGCGAGGGCGGCGACCAGGCTGCGGCGGCCAATTGATGGTCGGGCAGGTTGCCGTTTGGTTCGCGGGACGGTGAGGCGGGCATCAAGGGAACCGAAGATAGTTGGAAGGCGGGACGCTTGGCGGGGGCAACGTCATTGTGGAGGACGTGCCGGTTATGTCGAGGGGCACGGGAAAACGCTTGGTCCTCCCGGCCACTCCGCAAGACGCATTCAGCTCTTCTTCTTTGCCTTCTTGACCGATTTCTTAGCGGTCTTTTTGACAGACTTCTTCACCGACTTTTTGACGGATTTCTTGACTGCCGTTTTCGTTGCCGCTTTGGCTTTGACAGCCTTTTTGACGCTCTTCTTGGCAGCTTTCTTCACCGACTTCTTGGCGGTTTTTTTCTTCGATTGAGCGGGCTGAGTTTTGGCTTTTTTCGTTGCCTTCTTGGTCGCTTTCTTAGCGGTTTTTTTCGCGGCGGTTGATCCGCCACCGAAGGCGGCTGCAAAGCCTTCGGCGTACTTTTCGTTGGTGCCTGTGCGCAGAATCGTCATGAATTTGAAAAGGTGGAAAGGAAACAGATGGGTGAATGAGTGGATTCCTCCGCGTGTGTCGCGGAGGTAGCGATCGCGGAGCTGGATCAGCCCGCGTGAATGCTCTTGTATCGGGATTTGGGCGAATCATCGTCGGCGTCTTCGCCCATGCGTTCACGACGATTGCGTTCGTAGGTGTCAAAGTTGCCTTCGCACCAAACCACTTTCCCGTCGCCTTCAAACGCAAGGATATGGGTTGCAAGGCGATCGAGGAACCAGCGGTCGTGAGATGTCACAACAACGCATCCCGCAAAGTTCGCGATGGCCTCTTCGAGAGCACGCAATGTGTCGACGTCGAGGTCGTTGGTTGGTTCGTCCAGCAGCAACACGTTGCAGCCCTTTCGAAGCAAGGATGCCAAGTGAACTCGGTTGCGTTCACCACCGGACAGCACGCCGACTTTCTTTTCTTGGTCGGGGCCTTTGAAGTTGAATCGCGAAACGTAGGTGCGAGCGTGCATGACGCGGCCGCCCATTTCGAACGAATCGTGACCGCCACTGATCTCTTGATAGATCGTCTTGTTCGGATCCAGTTTGTCGCGAGATTGATCGACGTAACCGAGGTCAACGGTTTCACCGATTTTGATTTCACCACCGTCGACAGGTTCGTTCCCGGTCAGCATTTTGAACAGAGTCGTTTTGCCGGCACCGTTGGGGCCGATGATGCCGACGATCCCGCCGGGTGGCAGACGGAAGTTCATGTCGGTCATCAAGGTCTTTTCACCAAACGCTTTGTTGACGTGGTGAGCTTCGATGACCAACGAGCCGAGGTGTTTGCCCGAAGGAATTTGGATTTCCAAATCGTCGGGACGATCCTCGAACTGCTCGGCGGACATTTGTTCGTACGATTTGATCCGCGCCTTCGACTTGGCTTGGCGAGCCTTGGGGCTCATACGGATCCATTCCAATTCGCGAGCCAGGTTCTTTTCGCGAGCCTTTTGTTGACGCTCTTCCAAAGCCATTCGTTTGGCTCGGTTTTCCAACCACGCGCTGTAGTTGCCTTCGAATGGCATGCCACGACCGCGATCGACTTCGAGGATCCACTGCGCGACGTTGTCCAGGAAGTAACGATCGTGGGTGACGGCCACGACGGTTCCGGGATAGCTGGCCAGGTGTTGTTCCAACCACGAGACCGATTCGGCATCGAGGTGGTTGGTTGGTTCGTCGAGCAGCAGCAAGTCGGGTTGGCGGATGAGCAACTGGCAAAGTGCGACGCGACGTTTTTCACCACCGGACAGGTTGGTGATCTCGGCGTCTTTGGGAGGCAAGTTCATGACCGCCATCGACATTTCGACGAAGCGATCCAGTTCCCACAGGTTGTTGGCGTCGATGATGTCTTGCAACGTCGCCATCTCGTCGCAGAGTTTTTGCATCTCGTCGTCGTCGGTGACTTCACCGAGCAAACCGCTGATCTCGTTGTAGCGGTCCACGATGGCTTGGCGTTCCGCGACGGCTTCTTGAACGTTTTCAAAAACGGTCTTGGTCGGATCGAGTGGTGGCTCTTGTTCGAGGTAGCCGACCGTAAAGCCTTTGCCCAAACGGGCGGTGCCTTCGAACTCTGTGTCCATGCCCGCCATGATTTTCAGCAGGGTGGATTTACCGGCACCGTTGGGGCCGAGCACACCGATTTTGGCGCCGGGGTAGAAGGCGAGGTTGACGTTCTCGAGGATCTTTCGCTGACCGTGTTTCTTGGTCAGGTCGATGATTTGGTAGATGAATTGACCGGCCATGTTTTCGCTTGGAGGGCTGAAGGTGGAGGCGGAGAATACGGTTGCAGTTGTTTAAATTGCAAAGTGATGATGTTGGCGGTGTGGTGCAGCGACGTGCATCACTCCCATTCGATCGTCGCGGGCGGTTTGCTGCTGATGTCGTAGCAAACTCGGTTGACGCCTTTGACTTCGTTGATGATTCGGGTGCTGATGCGAGCCAGCAGTTCGTAGGGCAGGTGACTCCAGTCCGCGGTCATGAAGTCGTCTGTGTTGACGCAGCGAACCGCGACGGCGTTGTCGTAAGTGCGGGCATCGCCCATCACACCGACGCTTTGCACCGGCAGCAAAACCGCGAACGCTTGGCTGGTGTCTCGGTACAGTCCCGCGTTTTCGATTTCTTCGACCACGATCGCATCGGCTTCTCGAAGCACCGCCAGTTTGTCTCGGGTGATTTCACCCAGGCAACGCACGGCCAATCCGGGGCCGGGGAAAGGGTGTCGCCAAACGAGTTGTTCGGGCAGGCCCAGTTCCAAACCAAGGCGACGCACTTCGTCTTTGAATAAGTCTCGCAGAGGTTCGATCAATTCAAACCCCAATTCTTCAGGAAGTCCGCCGACATTGTGATGCAGCTTGATCGTGGCGGCCGGGCCGTCTTTGTCGGCACCGCTTTCGATCACGTCGGGGTACAGCGTTCCTTGAGCCAAGAAGTGTGCGTCTTCGATTCTCGCGGCTTCGTCTTTGAAGCATTCGATGAAGGCGTGGCCAATGCGGCGACGTTTCTCTTGCGGTTCATCGATGCCCGCCAGGTCGGCCAGGAATCGGTCTTCGGCTTCGACGACGTGCAGGTCGGTCTTGAAGTGGTTGCTGAACTCTTCCAAGACGATCTGTTGTTCGTTCTTACGAAGCAGACCGTTGTCGACCAAGATGCAAGAGAGTTGTGGCCCGATGGCTTTGTAGAGCAACGCGGCGACGACCGATGAGTCGACTCCGCCGGACAGGCCGCAGATGACGCGTTTGTCGCCGACTTGTTTTCGAATGGATTCGATTGCTGCATCGGCGAAGTCGCCGAGTTTCCAACTGCCATCGCAACCGCAGGCGTCGATGACAAAGTTGCGAAGGATTTGGCCGCCGTGTGGCGTGTGCGTGACTTCGGGGTGGAATTGCATTCCAAACACCGGACGCTCGTTGTGGCGAATCGCGGCGTAGGGGCAAGTCGATGTCTTGGCCATCGCGGTGAACTGATCGGCGATCTGTGAGACCTGGTCACCGTGGCTCATCCAGACTTGTTCGGATTCTTGCATGCCGCGGAAGATCGAATCGCGATCGACGAAGTCGCACATCGCTCGGCCGTACTCACGGCTGGGTGTATTGTCGACTTTGCCGCCGAGGGCTTGGCAGGCGAGCTGCATCCCGTAGCAGATACCGAGGACGGGGATGCCAAGGTCGAACAATCCTTCGTCGCACTTCGGGGCACCTTCTTCGTAAACGCTGTTGGGGCCGCCCGAGAGGATGATGCCTTTGGGGGCCAGTTCCGCGATGCGTTCGGCCGAGATGTCATGGCGAACGATTTGGCAGTAGACGTTTTGTTCGCGGACGCGGCGGGCGATCAGTTGGGCGTACTGAGATCCAAAATCGAGGACCAAAATGCGTTGGTCGGTGAGCCAGGTGGTTTCAGCGATGGCGGGCGAGGTGGTGTTCGCAGATGAGGTCATCGTGTTCTTGCCGGATATTGCGGGAAAGGCCAATGCGGCAGTGTAAAAGAGCAAGGGGGAAACGGGGAAGGGCCAAGCGGGGCGGCGGACGTCCTTCCGCGATCGAAGATCTCGCCACAGGACGTGCGATCTTCGCGGAGCAGGGCAGGGGGAGGCCCGAATGGCGTGAGTAGGGTGTTGCCGATCACGCGGGCAACTCCAGGCGAAGACAGCACGTCGAGTGAGTCTTTTTCGGGAAGAACTGCGTTTGTTGTCTATGATGGAGTGATTGGCAGATACTCGAACAAAGATGTTGGTGACGATGATTCAGGTCGTTTCAAAGGGGATTTCGATCGTTTCAAAGTGGAACGTTCGCCGCCCGGCCCTCCGCGTTTTCGCGGCGGTGACGTTGCTTGCTGGGACGGCACTGTTGTCCTTTTCCGGTGGAATCGCTCCGGCTGTTGGGCAAGAAACCAATTCGCGAGCGGTCGCCAAACCGTTGGATGCGAGATCGCGAACGATTGTTCAGTCGGTCGATATGCAGGTGAAGCGAGCCGGTGCCGCGTATGCCGGTGGCGACTACGAGACGTCCGGTGATGCTCTTCGTAAAGCGATCAAGCAGATCGAAGTGGCCGGCAATGCCGAGTCATCCGACCTGCACGATGCATTGCTGCCGATGATGCGCCGAATCGTCAACGCTCGCGCGATGTTGGAACTGGAAGGAGTCACGCTGCCGCCATTCCGAATTCCGGAACGACCCAAGGCGACGACCGAGCCAATGGCCGAATCATCGTCGGATCCGTCGGATCAGCCCAGTACCGATGGCGTCAGTTTTGTCTCGGAGGTCGCACCGATTTTGGTCGACAAATGTGGCAGCTGTCACATTCGCGGCAGCAAAGGTGGATTCGCGATGCCGACGTTTGCCAAGTTGATGGAAGGGCCCCCCGAGGGAGTCGTAGTTTTTCCCGGTGATGTGATTGCCAGTCGATTGATTGAAACGATCGAAACCGGCGACATGCCTCGCGGCGGAGGAAAAGTCAGCAAGGAACAATTGGACACGTTGAAGCAGTGGGTCACGCAAGGTGCCAAGTTTGATGGCCCTGATCCCACCGCGATGCTGACCAGCTTGAAAAGCGGCGAGGCAACTCCCGACACGCCAGCGACACCAGAACCCGATCAGCCGACGATGGTCGGCAAGCCAACCGGCAATGAAACCGTTTCGTTCTCGAAGGACGTGGCACCGCTGTTGGTGGAGAACTGTACCGGGTGTCACTTGGACGCGATGCAGACTCGCGGCGGTTTACGAATGGACACGCTCGCTCAAATGCTTCGAGGCGGCGACAGCGGATCCGTGATGAAACCTGGTGATGGCGAAGCAAGCCTGCTCGTTCAGAAACTTCGCGGCAGCGCCGGTGATCGCATGCCGGCCGGTGGTCGTCCGCCGCTTTCGGACAGCGACATCCAGTTGATTTCGACCTGGATCAGCGAAGGTGCCAAGGTGGACGAGTCTTTGGTGCAAACGCCAATGAAGGTCGTCACCGCGCAGGCTTGGTTGTCCGCGGCGGCATCCACTGAGGTCAGCCAGCGACGAGCGAAAATCGCGGAAGAGAACTTCCGTTTGGCAGGTGCTGACGTCAATCGAATGCAGAATCACCAGAGCGACCACTTCGCGGTTTGGGGCGAAGTCTCGCCAGCAACGCTTGAAACAGTCGCTGAGTCAGCGGAAGCGGCACTCGTGCAAGCTCGAAAGTTTTTGCCTACGGCAGGCGGCACTCCGGAGGATTTCTTCCACGGCAAAGCGTCGATCTGCGTTTTGCCCAAACGCTATGACTACAGCGAGTTTGCCAAAATGGTTGAGGGCAGGAGCGTGCCCACCGATTGGCAGTCGCACTGGAAGTACGACGGGATTCGAGCCTACGTCGCGGTGGTTGCATCCGAACGAGCGACGGAGGAAGAGATCGCCGAGCGTGTGGTGGCTCCGGTCGCAAGTCTCGCCGTGGTCAGTCGCGGCGACGGTGTGCCTCGGTGGTTCGCCCAAGGGCTCGGGACTGCGGTTTCGGGTGGCGAATCCAAACGCGATCGAAACGAGAACATGCGTCGGCAGGCGGAATTGGTCACCGCGGTGGGGAGCTTGAAGTCCGGCAAGGACTTCCTCAACGGCAAGTTACCACCCGAACGAGCTGACCGGATGGCGGTTGCAATCGCGGAGTCTTTGCTGTCTCGTCAGAACCGACGTGGCTTTGACGCCGTGATGAGAAACCTGCAGTCGGGCCAGCCGTTCCCGCAAGCGTTTCAGGCCGGCATGAACTTGACGCCAATCGCCTACGTGGATGCTTGGCTGCAATGGGTCAAATGACTTGGTAAGTTTTCGGCCATGACCGAATCACACGCTTCTTCCGTTCCCGCTGAATTGCCCGCTGAGGCCGGTGCCGCTGATTTGCCGGTGGCGGTCGCGGCACTTTACTGCTTCACCCCGTTGCCGCAGTTCGAATCGCTGCGTGAACCACTGCGTCAGCGAATGTCCAGTGATGGCATTCGCGGCTCATTGTTGCTGGCCGGCGAAGGAATCAACGGAACGATTTCGGGGCCTCGGGAGTTGATGGAGCCATTCATTGAGTGGCTGCGGTCGATGGAGCTGGACGACCAAGCAACCCCTTTTCGCGGGATGGATGTCAAATGGTCGTTCTGTGAGCAGGTTCCATTTCGCAAAACGAAGGTCCGTCTGAAGCGAGAGATCGTGACAATGGGAGTGTCGAGCATCGATCCGCTGCGATCGGTCGGCACCTACATCGAGCCTCAGGATTGGAACGCGTTGGTCGATGATCCCGATGTCACGCTGATCGATACGCGAAACGATTACGAAATCGAGATTGGGACATTTGAGGGAGCTGTCAACCCTCACACGGAATCCTTTCGCGAGTTTCCGCAGTTCGTGGAAGAGAACCTGGATCCGAAGAAGCACCCCAAAGTCGCGATGTTTTGTACCGGGGGGATCCGGTGCGAAAAGTCGACCGCATATTTGAAGGAACGCGGATTTGAGGAGGTGTACCACCTGCGGGGCGGGATTCTGAACTATTTGGAGAAGATGCCCGAAGAGGAATCTCGTTGGCAGGGCGAATGTTTTGTGTTCGACAATCGCGTCGCGGTCGATCACCAATTGCAGGCCGGGGAGTACGAGTTGTGCCACGGATGTGGTTGGCCTTTGACCCCGGAAATGAAGCAGCATTCTGATTACGAACGTGGCGTCGCTTGTTCGCGTTGTGCCGCGGACGTGACCGACGATCAGCGAAAACGTCGCCGGATGCGTCAACAGCAGTTCGACCAGGGCGTATAATCACCTCGCTGATCCAGCTCCATGTTCCTGGCTTCATTTGTCCTGCCGGTGGATTGGCCCTTCTCCATTCTCTTGAATCTTGTGAGTTCATTTTGTCGCGTTCACTGATTGGCTCGATTGCCGCATTGGTTTTTGCCGTTCCCGCTTCGGCACACCCCGGCCACGGCAGCACGGAAGGTTTGACTCACTACGCCGCTGAACCCGCGCACGCTGTTCCGATGTTGGCTTCGTTTGTCGCCAGCGGATTGCTATTGGCTGCCGGTTGGTTCGCGATCGGCCGTTTGAATCAATCGCAATCGGGCACCGCAGCTCAGCCAATTCGCGTGGAAGACCGTGCGACCCGCCGCGCCAGTCGTACTCGATGAGCCAATCCGAAGCCATGAATGCAGGCACAAACGACGCTTCGCAGTGGGCTGCGATTGATGAGTCGGCGGCGCTGGATCGCTATCTTGAACTGACGCGAATTCCTGGCAAAAGCGGTGATGAAGCCGCGATTTCGGCCGCCATTGAAAAGATGCTGGTCGATGCGGGAGTGGATCCGGAATGGATTCAATCCGATGATGCGGGAACGAAGACGCGATTGAGCGGCAACGCGGGCAATTTAATTGTCACCTTGCCTGGTGACGAATCGCTGCCGCGGACACTGCTGTCCGCGCACATGGACACCGTTCCGATCTGCGTCGGATCCAACCCGGAAATTCGCGACGACGAAGAATTGGGGCGGATTGTTGTGGCCGATGGGCCGACCGGTTTGGGAGCCGATGACCGCAGCGGTTGTGCGGTGATTCTCAGTGCGATCGTCGAGCGACTGGCTCGTCAGGCGAAGAATCCTGATCTGAAGTTGGCTCCAGCCGCGATCACATTTTTAATTCAAGAAGAGGTCGGATTGGAAGGAGCTCGCCATTTGGGCGTGTCCAAAGTCGGCCGAGTGGATCGAGCGTTCAATTTCGACGGTGGTTCGCTGGACATAATTCGCCACGGAGCGATCGGCGGCGAGCGGATTCAAATGACCGTTCACGGGCACGCAGCCCACGCCGGCGTTGCACCCGAAAAAGGCGTCAGTGCAATCGTGATCGCATCCGAAGCGATCAGCAGCCTGCATCGCAATGGTTGGCTGGGCTTGGTCGAGAAAGATGGGCGTCGCGGGACCGCGAATGTGGGTGTTTTTCAAGGCGGCGATGCGACCAACGTGATCACGCCGGAGGTTCAGCTTCGAGCCGAGGCTCGCAGTCACGACGCCAAATTCCGAACCGAGATCGTTTCGCAGATGAAAGCTGCGTTTGAAAATGCGGTCCAAGCGGTGAAGGATGTCCAAGGTCGGACGGGCGGTTTGGAGTTCAGCAGTCGCGTCGATTACGAGGCGTTTCGGTTGCCGGAAGACCATCCATCAGTGCTTGCGGCGACGGAGTTGATCTCTCAACTAGGGCGAGAACCGCAGTGCGAAGTCGCCAATGGTGGGTTGGATGCCAACTGGTTGATGCTTCATGGCATCGAGGCGGTCACGCTGGGGTGTGGTCAGGCGTCCATCCACACGGTCGATGAGTTTCTGATGGTCGACGAATACTTGGCTGCTTGCCGCTTGGCCACGGAATTGATCGCTTCCGTGTGAAGCGGGGGTTTGCCCGCTCTTGCCGGTCGAGTGGCAGCGTTCACTGATTGAGCAGCCCGCTCGGAGGGATCCAGGGCTTCGTTCCGTCTCGCTTGGCCTCGTCGCGGGCGAAGGTCATCAAAATCGTAGCCCTGCAGCCTTCAATACACTAGGTTCAGGGCGCGTGGCGACTTACAATCGGCGAAGCTGTCTCCAAGAGGCCGTGTAAGTTCGTCGGTTGAATGTGTTCTCGGTCACAAGTTCTCGGTCACAAATCGTTTGTCAGGTTCATGGCGCCCCGGAGTGAAGTTCGCTGAGCAGACCCATGTGGGGATGCGGCGTGCGAACAATCAAGATTCATCGGCGGTTTTAATCGCTGAGTCCGCCGAACGTCTGAACCAACGCGGGCACCTGTTTGTTGTCGCGGACGGGATGGGGGCCCACGCGGCAGGCGAGCTGGCATCGCAAATCGCCAGCGAACGCATCTCGATGCACTACTATCAGTCTCGGGAAGAGGCTCCCGAGCACGCGATTTCCGAAGCGGTGCATCTGGCCAATGCTGCAATCTACAAGCGTGGTCAAAGCAATCCCGAGTTTCTGAACATGGGGACGACCGCCAGTTCGCTGGTTTTGGTCAACGGCGCAGCTTACGTGGCCCATGTCGGTGATTCACGTGTTTATCGCCTCCGACAAGGCGTGCTGGAGCAGTTGACGTTTGATCACTCGCTGGTTTGGGAGATGCAGGCCAGCGGAAAAGTTCACAGTGACAGCGTCTTCAGTAAATCTATCCCCAAGAACGTGATCACCCGGTCGCTGGGGCCTTCGCCGGAGGTCTTGGTGGATCTAGAAGGTCCATTTGATCTGGAGGTGGGCGATCGCTTCATGGTTTGCAGCGATGGGCTGACCGGACAGATCGAAGACGACGAATTGGCTGTTTTGCTCGATTCTCTCGATGTCGACAAAGCAGCTCGAGTGATGATCGATTTGGCCAATTTGCGAGGCGGCCCGGACAACATCACCTTGATCGTGGTGGAGGTGGTTGATGAGCGATTGACTCAGAATGACGGTCCTCCGCGAAAGTCTCGATCGTTGGGAGCGGATGAGGTCTCTTCTCGGGCGTTGATCGGGACCACCGCGTTTTGTTGGACGGGAGCCGTCGGCTTTGGATTGGCGTCGGCATTGGTCAGCCCTCGGTTTGTCGGGTCGGCGATTGTCGCCTTTATTCTCGGGGCGATTTCCGCGGCGGTTTGGGCGAGTGGAGTCTTCAAGCCAAACGAGCGCCGGCGTCCGTTGAAAACGCGTCGCGCACGTGATTCAGGTGCCGGTTTGAGTCCTGGATCAGGAATTCCTGACCAATCCGGGGCAGGGCAGGGTGGCTCAAACGACGCGGGGTCGGTCAGTACCGGCTGGGATTCAGGCGAATCGCTTGACATCGGCAGTGGGGAGACTGCTCTTGGGACCGGGCCCTATCGGCGATTCAGGGCGAATTCGCACGAGGCGTTTCTTCTTCGTATGGACGATGTGATCACCCAGTTGCGGCAAACTTCAGAAGAACGCAACTGGATGCTGGACTGGCAAAATGTAGACCAGTTGTTGCAGCAAGCTCGCCAAGCCACGAAGGAGCAGGCGTGGGGAACGGCCGTTTCGTCGTATTGCGACGCGACGTTGGCGGCGATGGAGCAGCTTCGGAAGCACCAGGATGACTCAGCCAGCGATACAGTCGTCGATCTTTGATCGATTGGCGTTTTTGCCGTTGGGTCTGAAGCTTGGGCTGTTAGTTTCCGAGCCGCGGTCTGATTCAGTGGCGCGGTTTGATTCAGTGGCGCGGTTTGATTCAGTGGCCCAGCCAAACGGCTTCGCTGATCCAGGATCTCGCGGAATTCAGTGGTGGTGAATCTTGATCGCGAGGGATTTGAGCGAGCTTCACTTCTTGGAAGAAGTGTTCCCGAGAACGGGCGGCACCAGAAACGTGCCGTCTTGGGAGGCGGGAGCCGTTCGCGTCGCAACCTCGGCTGACAAGCTCTCGTCAGGGGTGTCGTCTCGGAATCGGTTCTCGACATCCAGCGCACTGGTCATCGGCTCGACACCGGAAGTGTCGAGTTCAGACAATTGTTCAACGAAACCGAGGATGTCCGAGATTTGCGGACCAAAATCGGTTTGCTCCTGTTCCGTTAGCTGAAGGCGAGCCAATCGAGCCAGTTTTTGGATGTCGACTGAACCGCCGCTGCCGTTGCCGGAACTGGACATCAGGACTTTTTGCTGCCGCTGACGTCAAACGGTTTGGTTTTCACCGTTTTACGAACGACACCGCTGCGGATGCACTGCGTGCAAACTCGCATCGATTTGTTGGTGCCGTTTGGCAAAGTCACGTGAACTTTTTGCAGGTTGGGAACAAATTTACGGCGAGTACAACCAGTGATCTTGGTACCGACACCGCCCAAGTACTTCGCTTTACCCCGGGTTTCGATACGGTTGCCCATTTGGACTTTCTTGCCGCACGCTTCGCACTGTCGTGCCATCTGATTCTCCGCCACCGCTCGCGGTGATTGTCATGTGTGTGATTTGAGACGGTCAAAATCCCTGATTTCAGGGAGAAGCCCCGCAGGATAGCGGGTGGAACGTTTTTTTGAAAGCAGGATTTTCAGTTGTGGGGCGTGTTCGGGCCCGGAAGCGTCAAAGTTTTCCCAGTCGCCACTATGAGAAGGACCTGCAGATGAGGATTAACAGGCGCGTTGCGCACTCTGCTGCTGGTTTCTAAGTCGATTTGAGCACCGGGTGAGGACAGATCCCGCCAACTCACCGATGAATTCTCCCGACGACATGATGGATTGCTTTCAACTCACTCGAAATCTTTCGAGGTGATTGATTCGAATTCCGAAGCGATTGCCTGGAAGTTTCGATGTGCCATCGGCGGCAGGCAGCGTGTGCGTTGAAAAAGCGATGGACTGCGTTTGTTACATCGTTGAGAGTGAGAGATCGACCTCCCCAAATGCGGGGGCACAGCTTCTCGTTCTAACAGCATCCATTTTGAATCTTGGTGACACGAAACGACCCAATTGGATTGGGATATCAACGGAGAAAGCAATGAAGCTTAGTAAACTAGCTCTGATCGCAGCGGTAGCATGCGGCGTTAACGCCACAAACCTGACCGGCGCTTCAGCAAACGATATTGGATTGGTCTCTTGCACCTCGTCGCTTTGCGATTGTGGTGAGCCCGTGTGCGGTTGCGAGCCTGTTGGCTGCAGCACCGGATGCGACACCGAAGTAACTTGCGGTTGCGAAACTGTCGGTTGCTTGGGCGACTGTGGCTGCAACGATGGTTGCGATTCGGCCTGCGACAGCGGTTGCGACTCGGCCTTCGGTTGTGGTGCTGGCAGCTGCTTGCCCGGACTGGGTGACTGCTGCTTGGACGACCCTTACACACTGTTCGGCGACGTCTGCGGCATCGAAGTCGGCGGATGGGCGTCGATCGGCTACCACACAAAGGCATTGCCTTTGTTCAACAGCCGTCCTGACAACGTTCAGTTGCACCAGGCTTGGTTGTACGCTGAAAAAGCCATCGACACTTCGTGTGGCTTCGACATCGGTGGACGCATCGATTACGTCTACGGTACCGACGGACCCGACACGCAAGCGTTCGGAATCGACAACGGTCACTGGGACAACGACTGGGACAACGGTGGCGATTACGGCTCCGCGATTCCTCAGTTGTACACTGAAATGGGCTACGGCGACCTGTCGGTCAAAGTGGGTCACTTCTTCACCATCATCGGTTGGGAAGTTGTTGCCGCTCCGGACAACTTCTTCTACAGCCACGCTTACACGATGTACAACAGCGAGCCTTTCACCCACACCGGTGCTTTGGCGACGTACAACGTGTCGGATGACCTGAGCGTCTTTGGTGGATACACCATGGGCTGGGACAGCGGATTCGAAGACAACGGCGACAACTTCCTCGGCGGTTTCTCAGCTGGCCTGACGGATGACCTGACCCTGACCTACGCAACCACCATTGGTACGTTCGGTGAAGACAATGCCGGTGGCGTTGAAAAGGGTTACATGCACTCGCTGGTTGCTGACTACGCCGTCAGCGACAACCTGCAGTACATCATCCAGTCCGACTTGTTGGACACCGAAGATGCTGCTGGTGCGACCGTTCGTGACACGTTCGGCATCAACCAGTACTTGGTTTACAGCGTCAACGATTGCCTGTCTTTGGGCGGCCGCTTCGAGTGGTACCAAAGCGAAGGCGTCTTCGACGATGGAAACAATGTCGACAGCGACGTGTACGCTTTGACGACCGGTATCAACTACCGTCCTCACGCCAACGTCTTGATTCGTCCCGAAGTTCGTTGGGACTGGGTTGATGGCGACTACACCGGGATCTTGGAAAACAACGACGACGATCAAACCACGTTCGGTTTCGATACGATCTTCACGTTCTAAGCTGCCCCGAACGACGATTTCGTGAGACCCAAGAGGCCGGTTCACCGCAGAAATGCGATGAGCCGGCTTTTTTTCGTTTGCGTTCAAGATCTCAGCGGGAACGGACGAGCGTTCGAAACCAGCCGGATCAGCCTCCTAACCCGCATAGTTTAACGCTGTGCCGGATTTTCCGGTGTTTCGGGCTGGGGTTTCTGTGGCGTTGGTCTCAATTGCAACGCGCCGCGTCGACGATACATCCCTTCAAGGAATCGCCAGTACTCGGCGGTCGACACGGTTGACGGGTTTGTTGCCATGGAAGGCGACAGTCACTGTGGACGAGGCGAATCCACTTGAAATTGATCAGGGACGAGCAAGATGAAATCGAAACGAGCTGCTTTGTGGTTGGCCCTCGGTGGCTTGGTTGGATTGGGAAGCCTCAATGGCGTTTCTGCCGCCGACCGATTCGTGGCCGACGCAAGTTACCAGGGCGGAATGCCCACGACGCAAGCCGAAGTCCTCCCCGTGGGGCACTTCGACGCCAGTTGTGATGAATCGTGTGACACGTTTCCCGAAATGGAATGTGGTTGCGGCGAACTGACCTGCGACGGCGGTTGCGATGGTGGTTGTGGGGACATGGGAGGCGGCCTGTTTGACGATGGTGGCTGCGGAATGTTCGATTGCGATCTCGGCGATCCGTTCACTCTGTTCGGCGAAGCCTGTGGCTACACCGTCGGCGGTTGGGTCCAAATGGGATACCACAGCAAAGCGTTGCCTTTGTTCAATAACCGTCCCGACGAATACAACTTGCATCAAGCTTGGTTCTACGCCGAGAAAGCGATCGACACCTCGGACGGGTTCGATTTCGGCGGACGCATTGACTACGTCTACGGCATCGATGCCCAGGACACGCAAGCGTTCGGAATTGACAACGGTCACTGGGACAACTCGTGGGACCACGGCGAGTATGGCAGTGCGTTGCCGCAAGTTTACGGTGAAGTTGGTTACGGCGACCTGTCGGTCAAATTTGGTCACTTCTTCACGATCATTGGTTACGAAGTCGTCGGTGCTCCTGACAACTTCTTCTACAGCCATGCTTACACGATGTACAACAGCGAGCCTTTCACCCACACCGGTGCATTGGCGACCTACGCCGCTGGCGAAGACCTGACTCTCTACGGTGGTTACACCTTGGGCTGGGACAGCGGATTCGAAGACAACGGCGACTCGTTCTTGGGTGGTGCATCGCTTGCAATGAGTGACGATGTCACGGTCACCTACGCAACGGTTGCTGGTCGCTTCGCAGATCAGCCCGGCGGAACCACTTCGCAAGGCTACATGCACTCGATCGTCACCGACATCACGTTGACCGAGCAACTGCAATACATCTTGCAATCGGACTACATCGACGCGGAAGACGGCAACGGTGCCAACTTCAAAGAAACCTACGGCCTGAACAACTACCTGATCTACACGGTCAGCGATTGCTTGGCTTTGGGCAGCCGTTTCGAGTGGTATGACGCCGACGCCGGTGTCTTCAACGGCAACGTTGATGTCTACGCGTTGACTTTGGGTGCCAACGTCAAACCGCACGCCAACGTCTTGATCCGTCCCGAAATTCGCTGGGACTGGGCTGACGGAGCCGACGTGACTGGCATTCTCGAGAATGACGAAGACGAACAAACCACGTTCGGCATCGACACGATCTTCTTGTTCTAAGAAACAGACGATCCAAGAGAGAAACTTGATCTCGCCGGTGCCATGTGGACCGGCGAGATCTTTGCGTTGAATGGCATTTGCCCGTCGAAATCAGACGGTGACTTCGACGCTCAGATCGTCGCCGCCGGAGTATCGCTGGCGGATGGGGGCGATGATTGCTTCCATGAACTCGTCGACTTGTTGGGGAGCTCGCCCCACGTAAGCGTGCGGATCAATCGCAGCTTCCAAGTCGATGCCGGCGAAGTTCTTGTCGCCCTTGAGACGTTCCAGCAGGTCGTTGTCGCCAGCGTTCTGTTTGACTTCCAGTGCCGCGGCTTGGCTGTGCACGCGAATTTGTTCGTGCAAATCTTGACGGTCACCGCCCGCAGCGACCGCTTGCATCAAGATGTTCTCGGTCGCCATGAACGGAAGTTCTGCACCCAGGTTTTTCGCGATCGTGGCTGGGTAGACGACCATTCCGTCGGCAACGTTTTGCATCAACACCAGTGATGCGTCGATCGCCAAGAACGCTTGCGGGATGACCAAGCGGCGGTTGGCGCTGTCGTCGAGCGTGCGTTCCATCCACTGAGTCGCCGCGGTCATCGCGGGGCTGCTTTGCAGGCTCATGACAAATCGGCCGAGTGCACAGATTCGCTCGCTCCGCATCGGGTTGCGTTTGTAGGCCATCGCCGAGCTGCCGATTTGCTTCTTCTCAAACGGCTCTTCGACTTCTTTACGACCGGCGAGCAAGCGGATGTCGGTGGCGATCTTGTGCAGGCTTTGGCCAATGCCGGACAGGGCGTCGAGCAATTGAGCGTCGACCTTGCGAGGGTAGGTTTGCCCGGTGACCGCGTAGACAGAATCAAACGAAAGCTTTTCCGCGATTCGTTTCTCGAGGGTTCGCACTTTGTCTTGATCGCCCGAGAACAACTCGAGGAAGCTGGCTTGGGTCCCCGTGGTGCCTTTGGCCGAACGTGCTCGCAGCGTTTCGAGACGATGTTCGATCGCTTCGAGATCAAGGACCAGGTCGTAGATCCACAAGCATGCTCGTTTTCCGACCGTGGTTGGCTGGGCGGGTTGAAAGTGGGTGAAGGCGAGGCAGGGCAGGTCGCGGTGCTCGGCCGCGAATTTTGCCATTTGGTCGATCGTGGCCGCCAAACGTTTTGCGGTGAGTTGCAGGGCTTCGCGAATCAGCAGCAGATCCGCGTTGTCGGTTACAAAACAACTGGTCGCGCCGAGGTGAATGATCCCACGGGCGTCTGGGCATTGATCGCCGTAAGCGTGGACGTGAGCCATCACGTCGTGGCGCAATTCACGCTCGTATTTCTTGGCCTCATCGAGATTCAGCTTGGTCTCAAACGATTTGAGCTGCTCGATTTGGGCGTCGGTGATGGGGATTCCAAGTTCTTGTTCGGCCTCCGCGAGCGCGATCCAGACCTTTCGCCAGGATGCAAATCGCCGCTGCGGTCCCCAGTGAAACGCCATTTCTCGTGACGCGTAACGCTCAATCAGGGGGTTTTGGTACGGTGTTTCCTGCGTTTCGGTCATTTTGGTCTCTTGCGGGGGCACAAATCAGGCGATGGATGGTGACATCGGCATTTCGGCCCGAAATGGAAGGGTTTACGATATCGGCCGGCTGAGCCAGTCGCGCAGAGACGCGGGCTCGGATGGATTCCGATGATTTCAGACGGATCTTGAATGAATTTTCAACGGGTGCAAGTGGCGGACAAACGAGTGATCTATCCCACACGAACATATTTTTCCAACTTCGACGGTCGACCACGGGCTCGACGCGTCGCGATGCTCCATGTGATGACAGCCGTTTTGGTCGTGTGTTTGATGGGATCACAATCGATCGCTCAAGACGCTTCGCCCAAGAAAGAGAACGGGGCAGGGCAGGGCGATGCAAAACCGGTCTTGATGACGGCGCTGAAGTTACTGCCCGACACAGCGGCTGGCGTGGTGCGAATTCCCGACCTGACCGTGCTGTGCGATTCGTGGAAGAAGACCACACTGTCCGGCATAACGGATGATCCCGCGATGAAGCCGCTGATCGATGCCAATTTTGGCAGCCAAGGTGCCGTGTGGGAAAAGCTGGGCGACAAGGTTGGATTGCGTCCCAAGGAACTGTACGAAATCGCGACCGGAGAAGTGATCGCGGTTTGGTTGCCCTTTGAGAACGACAACCGCCGCCCGTCCTCCGTGTGCGTTGTCGCCGACATCCGAGGCAAGCACGCGGAAGCGGAAGCTGTTTTGACACGAGTGGACAACGATCTGAAGGCCGACGGTGCCACTCGCACCGACGTCACTCACGCCGGCGAAACCGTTCGCGTGTACCGGCCAAAGACACGCCCCGGGCAATTGAAGATCGAACAGGTCGTTGTCTCGCTCACCAAAGACCGTGTGATCGCGTCGGATCGTGATTCGGTCGTGTTTGAAATTCTGGATGCGATTGCAAACGATGGCCGGGAAGATTCCTTGGACAAAGCGCCTCTGTTGCGAACGGTTTGGAAACAAGCTCTCTCGCGTAGCGAAATTGTTACCGAAGGTTCGCAAGTCGAATGGTTCGTGAAACCGTTGACGATGGGTCGCATTGTTCGTGACGTGGCCAAGGTAGATCGCGGCAACAAAGTCCGCATTCTGAACCTGTTGGAGAACCAAGGGTTTGACGCTGTGCAAGCAGCGGGCGGCATCGCGGTTGTGGGGCAGGGCAAGTTCGATTTGTTGCATCGCGGGTACGTGCACGCTCCTCCGGTCACGGAAGAGCCCAGTCGCTACCGATTGGCCGCGAGAATATTGCAGTTCCCGAACACGCCCTTGGACCAAGTGCCCGCTTGGGTTCCCGCGAACACGGCCAGTTTGACGCGAGTGAATTGGAAGATCGAAGAAGCGTTTTGGGCGATCGAGACTTTGGTTGACGAAGCATTCGACAACGAGATTTTCCGCCCCAGCATCGAAGGCATTCGTGACGACGAAGAAGGGCCACAAATCGACATCGAGAAGAACGTTTTGCCAAACCTTTCCGAGCACGTGTTTCTGCTGACGGACAACACTCTGCCCGCGACCGTGGATTCTGAACGAGTCTTGGTTGCGATTGAGCTTCGCAATGCGGATGCGATCGGAACAGCGGTTCGTAAAGCGATGGAAGTGGAACCCGATGTGTTCAAGGTGGACCTCGTTCCCGGCGTAGAAATTTGGCAAGTCAAGCACGGCAGCGGGGATGACGAACTGGATGACGAGTTCTTTGATGACCTCGGCTTCGAGGAAGAAATTGACGAAAAGCAATCGCCGCTCTTGAACACCTGGGCGATTGCCATGGTCCCCGCCGGCAAAGGATCCGCCAAACCGCACTTGGTCTTCAGCAGCCATGTCGATTTGTTGGTGGATGTCGCAACGCGAATGCAGACGGGCCAAGGCGAGAAGTTAGCTGATCTGGCTGAGGTCAAAGACCTACTGAAAATGACGAGCGAGATGGGAGCCGATGAGGTCGCATTCCAACGCGTCGTGCGATTGCGTCAGTCATTGCGAGCGAAGTACGAACTGCAACGTCAAGGCGAACTGAAGAACAGCGATTCCGTTTTGGCTTCTTTGGTCAGACGTATGTTCGAAGGAGACGAACCGGAAGTGGATGAACCCATCGAGCGTCTCAACGTGAGCAAATGGCCCGCGTTCAGTGAAGTCGAAAAATACTTCCGCAACGCATTCGGTTTCGTCGAAACCACGGAAACTGGTTGGAACCTCAACGGGTTCTTGTTGAAGTGAGCTAACCCTTCGGGGTGCGAGAGTAGACCGGTTGTCCTCAACTGTTCCGTCGGGCAGGCCTTAACGGCCAAGCCTCGTCGCAACCAAGCTCACATCAACCGCTGGCTTCACGCTGCTGGACAATGCGGGAATGACCACGACGGGCCCCCGTCCGGAGCGACGTTTTGTTGTTCTCGATCGTTTCGGGGCTTCCGCCCCGAGCTAAGGACGGCGGCCCCTTCCGGGGCGATCTGGCGTGGTCGTGATGCGAGGTGGGGCGATGTCGGAGAATCGCGACCGAGTTGTTGTCTCAACCGATCGCGGGATCAGCGATTTCGTTTTCCGCGAATCCTTTGGCTCTTAGCAAACACGCGTCGCACTGACCGCACGGTTGCATCTCGTCACCGCTGCCTTGCGGGTCGTAGCATGACAGTGTCTGCGAGTAGTCCACGCCGAGTTCGATTCCACGTTGGATGATCTCGGCTTTCGTCCAGTGCAACAGTGGCGTGTGAATGGTGAGCGAGTGCTCGTCTTCCACACCCGCTTTGGTTGCCAGGCGTGCCATCGTTTGGAATGCGTCGATGAACTCCGGGCGGCAATCCGGGTAGCCGCTGTAGTCAAGTGCGTTGACGCCGATGAAGATGTCTCGCGAGCCCAAAGTTTCGGCGACTGCCAAAGCGTAAGACAAAAAGATCGTGTTGCGAGCCGGGACATAGGTCACCGGAATGTCGCCGGCAATTTTGTCGACATGATCGGATTTGGGAACGGCAATGGACGAGTCCACCAGGGCGGAGCCACCGAGCTGAGCCAGATCGATATCGATCACGCGATGTGAGGCGACACTCATCAGACTGGCTTGTTTCGCTGCCCGGTCCAGTTCGCCATCGTGACGCTGTCCGTACCGAAAACTGATGGCGTGAACTTCGAACCCTTTGTCGCGAGCGATCGCAACGCAGGTCGCGCTGTCCAGTCCGCCTGAAAGCAACACCACCGCTCGGCCAGCGTTTTCCTGTGCAAACTCGGCTTGTCGTTGCGAGGATGAATTCACGAGTCGCCCTTCCAAAGTTTGCGTCCGATCGATGGGTTGTAGTTCGTCCAGTTTCCGTCCGCAGCGATATCGGATTCGATGATCGAAGAATACGAGGCGAGCTTGGCGTCGAGGTTGTCGATGTGGTGCAAGGCGACGGCTTCCAAAGTGACTGGGATCTTGGGGCTGCCGTATTCCAACACGCCGTGGTGACTGACGATCAAGTGTTCCAGTTGGTGTCGCAGCCCGGTTGAAAACTTTTGGCCGGTGGTGGCTTCGGTTTCCGTGATCTTTTCACCCAGACGCTGAACACCAATGACAATGTGCCCGACGAACTGGCCGCGGTCGGTGTAGCTGATCTCACCGCTGGCACGTAGTTCGTCGATTTTGCCGAGGTCATGCAGGAAGGCTCCCATCAACAGCAGGTCCGTGTCCACGTTGGCGTAGCGGGGCGAGATCAGGCGAACCAATTCCATCATGTTGACGGTGTGTTCGAGCAGCCCGCCGGGGTAAGCGTGGTGATTGGAAACCGCCGCGGCGGCTTGTCGGAACGACTGAACGAAGGAGTCATCGTTTAGGTACGACTGAGCCAACGCGTGCAGGGCGGGATGCGAAATTGTGGCCAGTAATTCCCGCAGTCGAGTGAAGTTGTTGTCGGCTTGAGTCGCGTCAAAGCGGTCGAAGTCACTTTGGTCGACTTCCGCCGGATCCATGCGTTGGATCTCGGTCAGAATGACTTGCAATGCACCGTTGTGCACTTGAGTGCGGCCCGTGCAATGGATGTAGTCGCCGCGATCAAAGGTGTCGAACGTGGTTTCGTCCGCGTTCCACATCATCCCGACGATCGTGCCGGAGCGATCGGACAGTTTCAGCAGAATGTATTTGCCGCCCTGTCGATTGACTCGCAGTTGTTTGTCAGCGGCTTGGAACGGCTGGGCCAACGTCATTCCGTCGGCGAGATCATGGATAGCGGTTCGTGACACGGGCTCGTCGCGGGTAGAAGGCGAATAGATGTTCGGAGCAGGGCAGGGCGGCATTCAGCGGCCAATCGTATCAAGACCCGGGATGGATTCCATGGGGACAGATTTCCGTGGGGAGAGTTGTTGCACGATGTGCCAGTGTTTACCCTGCAGGGTCGGATTCTGCCCAAGAAGAACGGCGAGTCGGCTGTTGGGTCGGCGAATCGCTCCGAAGGAGGGTGGATTCCTCTGGAATTTCTTAGCATCCCGGCAAATCATGACCGATTCATCGTCCGCACCCGATTCACCGCCTGAGTTTCTGGATCCCCCAGAAGCTGCCGGCGAATTAGGCCGACTCGGACCGTATCGTGTGATCGAATTGCTGGGGCAGGGCGGCATGGGTCATGTCTACCGAGCCCAGGACACGCGATTGCAGCGAACGGTTGCTCTGAAGGTGATGAACGAGCGATTCGCGAAATCGCCGAACAGCCGCAAGCGGATTGTCGAAGAGGCTCGCTCAATGGCCGCGGTGCACCACGACAACGTGGCGACACTGTTCGAAGTTGGCCAACGCAACGGAACGCCTTTTTTGGCGATGGAGTTGTTGCAAGGAGCGACGCTGGAGCAACTGTTGCGATCTGGTCGCCGGTTCAATCCAGATGAAGTGATCTCGATTGCTGATCAAGTCGCCTTGGGGCTGGAAGCGGCTCATGATCGTGGGATCATTCATCGAGACATCAAGCCCGCGAATTTGTGGATTCAGTCGCCCACCGAACGCGTCAAAATTTTGGACTTTGGTTTGGCGGTCGCCGGATCCGCGGTTCAAGGATTGGCCCGAGGCGACAGCGTTGTCGGTACGCCCGGCTATCTGTCGCCTGAGCAAGCTCGAAACGAAACCGTCGATGAACGCACCGATCTCTATTCGCTTGGCGTGGTGATGTATGAGCTGTGTGCTGGCAAAGTTCCGTTGCTCGCATCGAACACGCCAACCCAGCTCGTCAACATTCTCTGCCGCGAACCTTTGACGCTCTCGCAGCAAAAGCGAAGCGGCGAACCAGTGGACGTGCCCGAGCCGCTCGAGCGACTGATCATGAGATTGCTGTCCAAGGAACCTGGGCAACGATACGAGACTGCCGGGCACTTCCGCAAAGCTTTGTCGTCGGTGTCCGAACAAATTCACGAGTCCAAGCAAGCCGGCCTGGCGATCGAAGTCGAACCTGATGCAGTCAATGGTTCGTCGGTCCAAGAAGGATCGAATTCCAATGCCGCGAAAAAGGCAACTCGTGGGGGAAGTGGAAAAGTTTTGCTCGCGGTCGGCGGTTTGGCTGCCGCCGTTTTGATCGGTGGCGGTGCGTGGTGGACACTGCGTGATCGGCCAGCTGAGGATTCACCTGCGGCCCCGGTGCGGGAGGCATCCTCTCCCGAAGCGTCACCCGCTGTGCTGGCAGCTCAGTTGGGAGCGTTGCAATTGACTGGGAAAGTCATCGCCGATCCGGAGATTCCGGTTGGTGAAATGGCCCGGTTCCGGCTTCAGCTAACCAATCAGGCGGAGTCATCCGAAACCGATCCGCGAGTTCGGTATTCGCAGGCTGGACAGGTCGCCCGCATCACGACTTACTTGCAACAAGAAGGTCAACTGAAACGCAAGGCTCCCGCGTTCCCTCGATCGTTTTCGCCGAGGCAGTTGCCGGCTCCTGGCGAGACACAGTCGATCGAGATTCAGTTTCTGACCAACAACTTGGCGCAGGAACAGTTTGATGTGATCTTTGAATTGCAATCGCCCGCGGGCGCACTTGTTGACTCAACAACGTCGCAGTTCGAGGTCGCCGAGAACTTGCAGTCCGGCGACTTATTGGGGTTTGACACGGTCAGAACGCGAGCGGGAAAAGGTGCCGACACCTATGTTCGCGAGGGAAGCACGGAGGACTTTGGCAAGCAACCCGTTGTGGTCGCTCACCGAGATGGGGCAAACGGCAGCAATGTCTTGGCGATTGCATTCCTTCGATTCGATTTGACTCAGTTGAATCCGCCTGCGGGAGCTGGATCCGATTCGGCGAGCTCCGTGCTCGAGCGGATTGAGCGTTCCGCATTGTTGTTGAGCATGGCTCCTGAATCGCACCCCGGTGCGGGGCGGATCTTGGTCCACGGGTGGCCACTGGACCTGTCGACTTCCAATGGAACTGGGCCGCTGGATTGGAGCGAAACGGGCGACGGCTTTTTGAGGTTTGCAAACAGTCCCGTGGCGAATGGCATGGATGGAATGGTACCACTTGGGGAACTGAAATTCGACAATTCCGGGGAAGGCCTGAAAGACCGACCGGACGGCATTCGCTTTGTTTCGAAAGCACTGGACGACTTTCTGCGTTCATCCACCGGTGTGGTCACGCTGGTTTTGTCGCAGGAAGGATGGTTGGGAGATCCCACCCGGTTCAATTCTCGAGACCGTTCGCTGGAGCTCGCCCCTGGATTGGCTGTTCGGTGGAAAACGGATTGAGGGAAGCTGGTTTTCACGACCGCTGAAAGGTTATTGAGAGCCGAATTTGGCAACAAGACGCCGCAATTCGCGAAGCTTCGTGTCAACCTGACCACAGGACTGAGTTAGAATACCGGAATGAACCCTCCGGCCGTTTCCAATCCCAGCTCTTCGCCCGACACCGACGCTTCGGCTCGCGAAGGCCAATCCAAACCAGCGAATTCGGGCAATTTGACATCGTCCTCGCTGACGAACTCGTCGGAGGTTCGGCTCAGCCGGTCTCGGCAGACCTGGACGGGTGCGGGCAGTGCCGCCGGGTTTGTCCTTCGGTACCTCCCGCCAATGCGTCGGTTGTTGATCGACGTTATGGGCAGTGAATCGGATGCCGACCGGGCGTTGGCAATTTTGATTTCGCACTTGGTCAAAGCGGGCTATTCAGGGCACGCGAAGGGTCGGCTGCGAGACTTCTTGATCCTTGGGCTTCGTTCAGCCGCCAAGGCTCGGGCGACCGAGATCGAATCCAAAGCGAAAAAGGCCGGCGAATCTGTCATTTCGAGAGAGTTGGATCTGGACTCGGCCAAGACGGAATCTCGTGAATGGCTCAGCTATTGGCGAGATGGACTGATGCAGCGGGCTTGGCGGGCTCTCGAGCGAGAGCAGCACCGAGAAAGAACGCGAACTCAGACAGTTGAGTCAGCCAAAATTGATGAGGTGGAAAGTGCTGAGTCGGAAGAGCCTGCCAACGACCTGGTTCACGACGTGTTGCGGATGGTCACGAATCATTCGGGCGAATCGTCTGAGGTGATCGCCGGCCGAATCGCTGAGTTGGCAGAACGGAGTGTGTCCGCCGCCGAAGTGAAGCGGCAGTTGCCGATCGCACGGTCGTTGTTCGCTCAGTTGTTGGCCGACGAAATTTCGCTGACGCTCGAAGACGCCGATGCGGCAGCGATCCAAGTCGAAATCGGCAAGTTGGGACTGCAGAAAGCCTTTTCAGGATTGCAAGTGAAAGCTTGAGCCGAACCGGGGTTGGCTGCCGCGTCGTGAAACACGAGCTGCGAGAGATTCTGTCGAAATCCGTCGGTTTGCCAGCGTCCTAACTTGAGTCGGATTCTTCACTTTCGACGAAAAAAAAGTTTTGATACCGTCGGGCTTGGGTAACACCGGGAAGGTGTTGCCATGACATGAGTTCGCTCAAGCCCGAAGGAACGACCGGCGATGCAGTTATTGATGCGCTACCGAGATTTGGTGTTGCCGATTGGCATCATCATGTGTTTGGTGGTGATTCTCGTGCCGCTGCCGCCGTTCCTGATGGACTTGTTGCTGGCAACCAACATCACCGTAGGTGTGATCGTGTTGCTAACGACGGTTTACGTCTCGACACCGCTCGAATTCAGTATTTTCCCGTCGTTGTTGCTGGCCACAACGCTCGCTCGATTGGTGCTCAACGTCGCCACGACGCGGCTGATTCTGACCAGCACCGAATCCGGCAGTGGGGGCGCTGCCGGCGGAGTGATCCAAGGCTTTGGCGAGTTTGTCGCCGGCGACCGGATCGAAATCGGAATCATTATCTTTGTGATCATCGTGTTGATTCAGTTCATCGTGATCACCAAGGGTGCGACTCGGATCAGTGAAGTCGCCGCCCGATTCGCGTTGGATGGGATGCCGGGTCGCCAGATGGCGATCGATGCGGACATGAACGCGGGTTTGATCGACGAAAAAGAAGCTCAACGTCGCCGCGAAGAAATCGCGAACCAAGCTGACTTCTACGGGGCAATGGATGGTGCCAGTAAGTTTGTCCGTGGGGATGCCATCGCGGGCATCGTGATCACGTTGGTCAACGTGGCTGGCGGGCTCTACATCGGCGTGATGCGTTATGGCATGACAGTGTCCGAGGCTGCGGAACTGTTCACGAAACTGACCATCGGTGACGGTTTGGTCAGCCAGGTCCCCGCGCTGTTGATCTCATTGGCGGCGGGTTTGTTGGTCACGCGAAGTGCTCGCAAAGCCAGTTTGCCCGAGCAGTTCTTGCAGCAGCTATTCAGCAATCCAAAGGCGCTCGCTGTTGCCGGTGGGTTCCTGTCGTTGTTGATCCTTACCAGTTTGCCAGCACTTCCCATGGCGACCTTGGGAGCAAGTTGCATCGGTTTGGCCGTGGTCATGAACCGACAAAACAAACAAGACGAACGAGACGAGTTGGACGCCGAAGAAGCCGAGCAAGCTGCCGCGTCGGCGCCACCCGAGAAACGGGTCGAAGACTACTTGAATGTGGACCCGATGGAATTGGCGATCGGCTTGGGGTTGCTGTCGTTGGCGGATCCCAACCGAGGTGGCGATCTGATGCAGCGGATCACTGGTGTCCGGCATTCCATCGCGGGCGACATTGGGGTCGTGCTTCCCAAAGTTCGAATTCGCGACGACATGAATTTGCACGACTACGAATACGAAATTCGAATCGCTGGAAACCCGTTGACCAAACAACGTGTGCTGCCGGATCGCTTGCTGGCGATCGACAGTGGGCACACGACGGGAGTGATCGATGGGGAACCGACCAAAGATCCGACCTTTGGTGAACCCGCGGTTTGGATCGATCCGATCCGCCGCGAACAAGCCGCGATTTATGGTTACACGACCGTCGAGCCTGCTGCGGTGTTGGCAACTCACTTGCAAGAGTTGGCTCGTCGGCACGCGGACGAATTGCTGACCCGTGATGCAACCAAACACTTGGTCGACGAATTGAAAGAGGCTGCCCCCGCGGTCGTGGAGGAACTCATTCCAGGCATGCTGAAAATCAGTGATGTTCAGCAAGTTCTGCAGACGTTGCTTCGCGAAGACGTGCCCATTCGACAATTGGCGATCATCCTGGAAACGCTGGGTGACCACGCCGGACGAACCAAAGATCCGATTTGGCTGAGTGAATATGTGCGTCATCGTTTGGCTCGCACAATCAGCACGCGATATCGCGACGAATTGGGCCAGCTCCATGTGGTGGCGCTCGACCCAGCGATGGAAGACCGCATTGCGGCAGGAATCGAACATACCGAGCGAGGACTTTTTGTCCGGATGAGTCCCCAAGCGGTGGACTCGACTTGCGACAAAATCTCCCAAGCCGTTAAGAAACTAGTCACGTTGGGACATACCCCGGTCCTTTTGGTCAGCCCTCGGATTCGTCCAGGACTTCGCCAGATCATTGCCGGATCCATGCCCCGCGTTCGTGTGCTGTCGTACAACGAAATCACACAGGACACAAAAATCCAGTCACACGGCGTGGTGAGTGATTGATGCATATCCGAACTTTTCGAGCAGCGAATCTGCAAGCGGCGCTTGCCGACATCCGAAACCAAATGGGCCCGGAAGCTTCCGTGCTGCATACGCGGCAGGTCCGCAATGGTTGGATGGGTTGGCTTGGCCGAACTCATGTGGAAGTCACCGCAGGTTTGCATGGTGGTTCCGTGGATGGATCCTCTCGTGATGCCGCTGGCGGTCGCATCCCGGCAAACTACGGGGACGAACCGTTGCCGCCCGCTGATGTTCGTTCGGTGAATTCCGTTGCGGCGTCTTCCGGCTACGGGACGTCACCGACCGGCACGCCGAGCAATGCTGCTGGTTCGATGTCCGTTTCCGCAGGGCAGAATTCTGCTGAAGCAAATTATCAAAATTATGATGCCGCTCACCAACTTCAGTCTGGGACCGGGGCAGGGCAGGGCGGTTTCTATGGCTCGGGTTATTCGTCCGATGAACTGAGTCCAGCCGATTCCTTGTCATTGCGTCTGGTTCAGGCTGGTGTGGAAGAAGCCACCGCACGCAGATGGATGGCTTCGGCGTCCAGTTTCGCTGCAGGAATCGCGAATTCCGATCCTGCGGCACAGACCGATCGGCGTTGGATGGAGCACTTGCAACGTGCCGTGGCTCGCGAATTGAACCTATGCGGACCCATTCGAACTCAACCGGGTGATCGTCACGTGGTCGCGTTAGTCGGACCGACTGGAGTGGGCAAAACAACGACGGTCGCGAAGCTAGCGGCAGGCTTCCGCATTGAAGCTCGCCGGCGGGTTGGATTGCTGACAATTGACACCTACCGAATCGCTGCGGTGCAGCAACTGAAGGCCTACGCTGAGATCATGGACCTGCCGATGCAGGTCGTTGAGAAACCGGAACAGATGGAAACGGCGCTCAGTGCGCTCGGTGATGTGGATCTTGTACTGATCGATACCGCCGGCCGCAGCCCACGAAGTGACGCCCGCATTGAACAACTCTCTGAGTTTTTACGGGCGGCGCATCCTGATGAAACACACTTGGTTCTCAGTGCGACCAGTTCGGGTGAAAACATCCGGACGACGCTGGAAGGCTTCGCCCCGGTGCGAGCCAATGCGGTCACATTGACCAAGCTCGACGAGACACCTTGCATGGCGGCCGTGTTGGCCGCTTTGACGGGGCGTGATCGCATCGTCGCGCCTCCGCTGAGTTACTTGACCAATGGTCAACAAGTCCCCGATGACATCGCCGTGGCTGACGCTGCAGGCTTGGTGGCACAATTGTTGCCACACATGCCCACGGCTGGATTGGGGGAGATGGGGATTGAAACAATGGACGGGTACGAATCTTTGCACTATGGCGAGGCCGCCTAATTTCAAAGATTTTGACTGAAGTATCAACGGGAAGTCGACCGATACTCTGAACTGCGACGGCACGTGATCGACGAAAGTCACTTGAGACTTTTTTTGAAGTGTCCGTTTAACGAGTTTGGGATAGAAGAATTCGGCCCGTTTTTATTTTCTGGCCTGCCTTCACTGTCTGGACGGTGACATGACCCGATCATTGGCTCTATCGCTTGGATCTTTCGCAATGGGACTGGTTGTCCTTCGCGGAATCTGGCATGGAGAGATGGCCGGAGACGTTGCTTCCGAAGCGATCGGAACTCTGATCGTTTTCATGGGCATCGGAGGTTTGGCGGGTACCATTGCGGATCAGTTGATCCGAGACGGAGTGGAAGACTTGTATCGCAAACGAGTGAAGTGGTTTCAGGAAGGTGTCGCCGAAACGACAGCGGAAGAAACCGAAAACCAAACCAAATGACGGCGGACTGTTGACGGCACGGATGCTGATTGACTCGCACGTTCAAACACACCAAGACTTATTTCATTGCTAGTGACGGACACGCAGCGGATTTCCGTTGCGGATATGAAACGAGCAATCAGTGATCATCACGGAGGATTCTATGCCGGCTACCGCAACTGCTGACGACCCAATCTTGAAGGTATGGACTTCTTTTAAATCCACCACCAAGGATGCTCCTGACTACGAGCCGCTGCGGAACCAGTTGGTGGAACGCTACATGCAATTGGTTCGCTACAACGGCGAACGCATCTGGCAACGACTTCCCGATGGCGTGGAACTGGATGACTTGATCAGTGCCGGTATGTTCGGCCTGATGGACGCCATCGACGCCTATGACACCGAACGCGGCGTGAAGTTCGAAACGTTTTGCGTGCCTCGGATCCGGGGAGCAATGCTCGACGAACTTCGCAAGATGGACTGGGTTCCACGTTTGGTTCGCAGTAAAGCCAGCAAACTGGCCACCGCGACCAAAACCTTGGAAGCTCGCTTTGGTCGTGCACCAACCGTCCAAGAGTTGTCGGCTCACATGGAGATCGACATCAAAGAAGTGGAAAAGATGCAAAGCGAAGCCAACGCCGTCGGCGTCGTCTCGCTGAACAAGAAGTGGTACGAAACGGACAGCTACAAAGATGTTCGTGAGATTGACATCTTGGAAGACAAGAAGGGCGAAGACCCCACTCGTCGTGTCCAGAAAAACGATTTGATGCGTTTGGTCACCAAAGGGTTGAACCGCAACGAGCGTCTGATCATCATTCTGTACTACTACGAAGAACTGACGATGAAAGAGATCGGGGCCACTTTGGACCTGTCCGAATCTCGCGTCAGCCAAATGCACACCGCCATCGTCAATCGTTTGCAACAGCAACTCGGCGTTCGTCGCCTTGAGTTCGGGGCTTAAGACCTTTCATGCGTATCGCCCATGTGATCACCCGAATGATCATTGGCGGCGCGCAAGAAAACACGCTGCACAATTGCCAGGACCTCGTTCATCTTCATGGGGACGAGGTCTTGCTCGTTACCGGGCCCGCTGTTGGACCGGAAGGAGACTTGCTTTCCAAACGTGTCCCGTCTGATGCACGCAGTGGCGACCATTCTGCGGTTGAGACTCAGGGCAGGGCAGGGCGGTTCGAACTGGACGGTTTGCCAATCGAGCTGATCGACTCCCTTCGTCGTGCGATTCATCCGGTGAACGACTGGAAAGCCGCTCGCGATTTACGACGGACGTTGTTGGGCTTTGATCCTGATGTCGTCCACACGCACAGCGCCAAAGGTGGTTTGCTTGGCCGACACGTCGGATGGGGGCTGAAGCGAACCTCCACTGGCAAACGTCCCGTTGTCGTCCACACGGTTCATGGCGCTCCCTTTCATGAGTACCAATCCAAGCTGGCTCATGACTTCTTCGTACGGTGTGAGCGTTGGGCCGCGTCCCGTTGTCACAAATTGATCTCGGTCGCCGATGCGATGACGGATCTGATGGTGGATGCGGGCGTCGCACCTCGCGAAAAGTTCGTGACGATTCACAGCGGGATGAACGTCGACCCGTTTGTTCATGCGGCGGATCACCGCGAAGCGGTTCGGCAAAAGTACGGTCTGCGGGACGAGCATGTTGTGGTGGGCAAGATTGCTCGACTGTTTCACTTGAAGGGTCACGTGGATTTGATCCCCGCTGCGAAGCGTGTTGCGGACCGATACCCGAACGTGCGGTTCTTGCTTGTGGGGGATGGGATCCTTCGTGCGGAACTCGAACAGCAGATTGAATCGCTGGGTTTGCAGGAGAACTTCATTTTTACCGGGTTGGTGCCACCGTCGGAGGTGCCCGCCATGATTGGTGCGATGGACGTTCTGGTTCACGCTTCCTACCGAGAAGGTTTGGCTCGGGCGTTGCCGCAAGCTTTGATCGCGGGTCGACCAGCGATCAGCTACGACATCGATGGCGCTCGCGAAGTTGTGATCGATGACCAGACCGGATACTTGGTCGGGGCAGGGGAGCTCGACCAACTGGCAGACCGGATGATTCGTTTGGTTGGCGACGCCGAACTTCGTCAGCGGATGGGGCGTGAAGGCCAAACCCGGTTCACGGATCTGTTCCGGCACGAGACGATGACTCGCCGAATTCGCGAATTGTATTCGGAACTGATCGCGGCCAACTGAGCGGCCCTCCGTCACGGCGCTCCACCTCTCGACAATCGTCGCGTGAGCTCTGCGTCCGTGAACCAAGGGGAGGGCAGGGTGGTTGGGTACCGAAGTGCCCTTTTCTGCGGCGGTATCCCGTCGCCCGCCAAGCGATTTTCGCCGCCGGGCACACGTCTTTCGGCTGTGGGGGAGGTTGGACTATCATGCGAGGCCACAAAATCGTTTTGATCGTTCAACTCGATGGTCCCGTTTCCGACAAAGCCCCAGCCGCTCGATGTCTAAATCACGCGACTTTCTAGGCCCCTACCGACTCGCTCGATTGATCCGCATCGGATCAACCGCTGAAGTTTGGGAAGCGATTGATGAAGGGGACCAGAAACGTTACGCGCTCAAGATTTTGCGTCAGTCGATGTCGAATGACAAAGGCGAACTGGCATCGCTCAAGCACGAGTACAACGTCGGCAAGGCGCTGAACAGTCCGCGGATCATCAAGATGATCGACCACCGCGTCGAAAACGGCCGGCCATTTCTAGTGCTGGAATTGTTCAGTGAAATGAACATGAAGCAGGCGCTTCGGAAGGGGCCTGAGTCGCTCGCGTACATGCTCGACAAAATTATCGAGCAGGCCGCTGAGGGTCTTTACTACATGCACACGAAGAATTGGATCCATCGCGATATCAAGCCAGACAACTATCTGGTCGCCCATGACGGCGAGACCAAGCTGATTGACTTCACAATCACCGAACCGAAGCGGACCGGTTTGAGCAAGATGTTCTACAAAGCCAAGAACATCCAGGGCACACGCAGTTACATGGCTCCCGAACAAATTCGCGGGAAGCTTTGCGACGAACGCAGCGATATCTATTCGTTCGGTTGTGTCCTGTTCGAAGCCTGCACGGGCAAGCCACCGTACACCGGGCAGACTCCCAACGATTTGCTCTCGAAGCACCTGTCCGCTTCGATCCCAAGTCCGATCGTCCACAACGACAACGTGACGAAGGATTTCGCTGACTTGGTGAAAAGCATGATGGCGAAGTCGCCCGACGCGCGACCGGACTCGGTGTGGGAATTCTTGAAGGTCTTTCGCAACATCGAAGTTTGGCGGAAGCGACCACGTCGT
Organism: Rhodopirellula bahusiensis; assembly: GCF_002727185.1. Taxonomy (NCBI): domain Bacteria; kingdom Pseudomonadati; phylum Planctomycetota; class Planctomycetia; order Pirellulales; family Pirellulaceae; genus Rhodopirellula; species Rhodopirellula bahusiensis. The sequence continues at coordinate 303,001 of NZ_NIZW01000007.1, read as the reverse complement.
CCTGAAGTCAGCGTCTTTGACGATGACGGTTCGATGAAGTCTCCCGAAGACATGATCAAACGTCCCGAACAAACCAACGACGAAGAAGAGGAAGCTTGAGCAATGGCCGGACCTGGATTGGAATTCGAAAACGAGATCGCTGATCTGGAGGGGCAAATTGCTTCTTTGGAACGGAACACCGATCGCAGCGAAGAAATTGACACAGCGATTCGATCGTTGCGTTTGGCACGCGTTGCCAAATTGAAAGAGACTTACTCATCATTGGATCCGTGGCAAACGGTCCAAGTGGCTCGTCATAAGAACCGGCCTTACACGCGCGATTACCTCAACTTAGCGTTTGACGAGTTTGTCGAATTGCACGGTGACAAGCACTTTGGCGATGACCGCGCGATGCTGTCCGGTTTCGCGAAATTGGATCGATTCAAGGTGATGGTGATCGGTCACCAAAAAGGTAGGACCTACAAGGAACGTGCGGCTTGTCACTTTGGTTGCGCTCATCCGGAAGGTTATCGCAAGGCCATGGTGAAAATGAAAATGGCCGAGAAATATCGCTTGCCGGTCATTTGTTTCATTGACACGCCCGGAGCCTATCCGGGGATCGGTGCCGAGGAGCGCGGCCAGGCTCAAGTGATCGCCGAAAGCATGTTCATGATGAGTGATCTGAAAACGCCGGTCATCTGCGTTGTGATCGGCGAAGGTGGATCCGGTGGTGCTCTCGGGATCGGCGTTGGCGATCGAGTCGCGGTTTTGCAGCACGCTTACTACAGCGTCATCAGCCCGGAAGGCTGTGCCGGAATTTTGTGGAAGAGTCACGAACACGCGCCCAAAGCGGCCGCCGCGCTTCGGTTCACGAGCGACCATTTGTTGCGTCTCGGCGTCGTTGATGATGTGCTCGAAGAACCGCTCGGTGGCGCTCATCGTGACCACCATCAAATGGCGACTCGGATGAAGACTTATTTGTCGCGTCAGTTGTCTGAATTGGAAGAAATGCCGGTCGATCAGATGCTCGAGCAACGCTACGAAAAATTCCGCCGGCTCGGCGTCTTCTTGGAAGAGAGCTGAGGCCGACGCTGAAGAGTCGTCGCGTCTTTCAGCGGAGCGGCGCGAGCCGCCCGGTCTCGCCGTACGGAGGGCTCGCGTTAGGATCCGCACGGCGAATCAGGGCGGATTTCGACCGCCCCGCAACGTCCGATAATGCCCCTTATGTTGTATTCGAGGTGCGTAAAACCAGTGTTTCAGGCGTGTTTTGCGTCTGGGGTTTGGTTTCGTGACGTTGCAGATGTCTGGGCGCCGGTGATCTGGAGGACGCCCCGCCCCGATCGTTCGCCGTCCTTGCGAATTCAAAATTGCGATCGTTTCGCTGTCGCGTTTTGAACGCCGGCCGAGCGATCATCGTCGCGGAGTTTGCCATCGCGGCGTCGCGGATTTTCGCCGTCCTTGCGAATTCAAAATTGCGATCGTTTCGCTGTCGCGTTTTGAACGCCGGCCGAGCGATCATCGTCGCGGAGTTTGCCATCGCGGCGTCGCGGATTTTCGCCGTCCTTGCGAATTCAAAATTGCGATCGTTTCGCTGTCGCGTTTTGAACGCCGGCCGAGCGATCATCGTCGCGGAGTTTGCCATCGCGGCGTCGCGGATTGTCGCCATGTCGGCGCCTGCTGTTGCGGGCTCGCGGCGGCGTTGGGTGTCGAGCTAGCGGTTGATGTTGAGCCTCCGCCAAAGCCGCCGAAAGGCTGCTGTGTTCGCGGGCTGTTTTGAGCTTGCTGAAAGCCGTTTTGCGGCGCGAAGTCATTCGCTGGTTGAGCGTTCTGATTGTTCCAATTTGGATCGACGTTCGGTGGCGTTTGGGATCGCGACAGCCAAGATTCGTCTGAGTCTGGCTGATCACCGAATTGGTCCAAATAGGGTCGGACGACCGTGTTCAGTTCCGGCGGCATGATCGAGTTGGATTCGGCGAGCACGCGTGCGATCAATCGGCCGCTCTCGCTGGCCACGATCGCTCGCTGAGTTCGTTCGCCAAAAAGCGTGACCGCGAAGAGCGTGATGATCGTGCACAGCAGAGCTCCTTTGGCGAGTCCAAAGAGAGCTCCGATCTGGCGGTCGAATTCTTTCAGCCGCATTCGGTCGATCATTCCGCTGACCATTCGCAGTGCGACCCAGATGACGAAGGATGTGCCGACGAACAGGATGAACATCGCCAGGAATTGATTCCAAGGCGGCGCAGCATGAATGTTCTGGCTGAACGGTTCGCGATAGTGGTACGCGACGGCATAGCTGACGACGATGGAAGCGATCGAAGCGAGTTGCCATGCAAATCCACGGATCGCGCCCAGAAGGGTTGCGCCGACCAGGATGATCGTCATCAGGATGTCGTAAGTCTGCATGTGCGCACTTTCACCGCTGCAACGGATCCGAACCGTTTTGACGCTTGTAGCAAAAGCAGAGGGGCAGGGCGAACAGCAATTTTGCGTGCTTTGGAGGCAAGCCGAGAAGCTTCGTCTGTTTCGCAGTTCAGATCGAATATTTTTCCCCATGGCGGGCGGGCATCCGGATTTGGTAACGCCAATGGTTCTCGGTGCGCGACCGCCCTGCTCCGCCCTCACGGTTTGGTGGTGGCTGTTGTCTCGGGAATAGTGTCGGACCGCCCTTCCCCATCCGTGCTCTCCTTTCCGTTCGCGTTTCATTGGCTGGCTTCAAAACCCATATCTCGACGAGCACCGTTGTCGGATGCGCCTATGGATATTGGGGTGTCGTCGATCAGGGCATGTCGCTGGAGAGTTCGCTGCTCGCCGGAGGTTTGTGCAGCGTGTCGGGGATGTTGCCGGATTTGGACAGCGATTCTGGGGTGCCGCTTCGCGAAACGAGTTTGTTTCTGGCGGCGGTCGTACCGATGTTGATGATCGATCGATGGAGAGATCTGGGGCTGTCACACGAAGCGATGGCGCTCGCGGCGATGATCGTTTACATCGCGATTCGGTTTGTTGCGGTGGAAGGATTCCGCAA